>JBEIFU010000010.1:0-22549 GCA_040382295.1 Alphaproteobacteria bacterium | reverse complement strand
GCGAAACGAGGCCCTGTTCGAGGAGATGCGCGTCGTGCACGGCTACGCACCCGAGCAGATCGCCCGCTTGCGCACAATTTTCCAGGCTTCCGGACGCATGGGGCAGGGCAATCCCGTCGTAACGCAGCATCCCAAGACGCCAGAGGCGTGCCGCGCCCGGCTCGAGCGTGAAGGCGTCAGTTACAACAACCCGCGGTTCGAGAAGATCTGCGGGTCGAAGTACATGGCCCCGCTCTACGACCCGGCAACCCAGCAGCCCGAGGATGCCAAGGTCTGCATCGATCAGTTCGAGTTCCCGAACATCCCCTGCACCTATCCGGTGGTCTGGACGCGCGCACGGGAAGCCGCGGACGTCTGTGCGGCGCTTGGCAAGCGCATCTGCGACGCCCATGAGTGGGAAGGTGCCTGTGCGGGCCGCCTGACGGCGCCCGATTATGCTTTCAGATCCGGGGAATCGGAATCCGGCGCGAGCGCATTCCGGCGGATGCGCGCCGAGCACAATGCCCGTCACGGCAGCAACAAGGTCTGGAGCTACGGGGCGCAATACCGTTCAGGCGTATGTGCGACGGGCAGCAGCAAGAATGCCGGATGCCGCGGTGGCGAGTGGGACAATTGTGGGTCGAACACCTACCCCGCGGGCAGCTTTCCCGAATGCCGCAGCGCCCTGGGGGTTCACGATATCAATGGCAATGCTGCCGAGCACATGAACCTCCCGACCACGCCTGGCGAGATGGCCAGCCGAGGAAGCACCTCGCTGGGCTATACGGAAATGAAGGGAAGCTGGTTCGTCTGGGACAAGATCCGCGCACATGAGGATTGGTGCCGCTGGCGGGCGCCATACTGGCACGGGTCGCGGGTCATGAGCGCCGATAGCCACGCGAACTATCATCTTGGATTCCGGTGCTGCAAGGCAACCGGCAAGTAGCCTGGTTCAGAGTTTCAGCCGCACGAAGAGCGGTTCTGGAACAAGCCTGATCGCAAACATGATCCAGCCCCACCACCACGGTGTGTAGAGCGTGGCCTTCTTGCGATCGATGGCCCGGCAGATGTCTCGCGCCACGCGCGTCGGAGATGCCACGAGGAGGGGGGGCAGGTCGAGGTGGGCGGTCATCGGCGTCGCAACCATGCCAGGCTTGATCGTCAGCACGTGAACGCCCGAGCCGCTCAGGCGCGCCCGCAGGCCATCGCAGAAAGTGCTCACCGCAGCCTTTGCGGCGCCGTAATGGGCATTCGAGGCGCGGCCGCGATCACCGGCCACGGAGGAAATCACGGCGATGGTTCCCTTGCCCTGTGCACGCAGGCGCGCGGCGAGTGTCGAAACCAGCGCAATTGTCGAGGTTGCATTGGTTGTGAAGTGGCCGCTGGCGGTTCCGGGGTCGGCATCGCACGCGGCTTCATCCGGAAGTTCGCCATGGGCGACGAGCGCAATGTCGACGGTCTTGCCATCAGCAAAGACAGCCTCCATCAGCAAACGCTGCGCTGCGAGATCGTTCACATCCAGGCCATGGCATGTCAGCCGCTGGGCACCACGTGCCGCGAGGTCAGCTGCGACCGCTTCAAGCTTGCTCATGTTGCGACCTGCCAGAACGATCTCTGCCTCGCGTGCGGCCCACAGGCGCGCACAATGCGAGGCGATGGTGGATGTCGCACCGATGATCAGGATCCGCGTCATCGTGTCAGTCGCTCCCAGAGGCTGGAATTGATGGCCGGGTCGCGCATCCGCTCCACGTGCCGCCAGTGCGGATAGGCGCTCTGGAAATGCGCGGCCGGCATGTGTGCGTCCTTTGCCGGGTAAAGACGCCCGCCCGCACGGTGGACAATGGCATCAAGGACGGGAAAAAGCGCCCGCTCGGGCTTGTCGGCCTGCGCAAAGTCGATCGCCAGCGTCACGCCCTTGATGGGAAAGGAGAGGAGTCCCGGTGACACCATGTCCCCGAAGCGCTTGAGGACGGTCAGGAACGAGGCGAGGCCGGATACGGACACGGCCCGGAGAATCTCGGCGATGCCGTCCTGCGCGGTGCTGTCGGGGAGGACGCACTGGAACTGCTGGAAACCCTTCCGCCCATAGAGGCGGTTCCAGGAAAGAACCCGGTCGAGCGGATGGAAATACGGAGCATAATGCGTGATGGCGCGTCTCTCCCGCGCTGGCGCCAGGTGCCAATGGAGAGGGTTGAAGGCTCGGGTGCTGAGGCCGTTGATGAGGGCAACGGGCGGCGTGAAAGGAACGGTTAGCGCGAGCCTTGCGGGGTGCGCCTGCGTACCAGGCCCTGCATGGTCGGCGGCGATATAGATGCCTCGCCCCCGGTTTCGGCCGGATGCCATGCAGTCCACCCAGGCAACGCCATACTCGTGGGCACCATCGAGGCGGGAGGACAGGGCAAAGAAGTCCTCCAGCCGGTTGAAGCGTTGCGTGATCGTGGCCATGGCAGCCGACTGTATCGGCATGAGCTGAATTTCAGCGGCGGCAATGACACCCGTCAGACCGAGGCCTCCGACAGTCGCCGCAAAGAGTTCGGCATTCTCGCTGCGGCTGCAGGTCAGGTTTGAACTGTCGGACCTGATCAGGTCAATGCTCAAGGTATGACAGCCGAAGGTGCCGCGCCGGTGGTGGTTCTTCCCGTGGACATCATTGGCAATCGCGCCGCCCAGGGTCGCGAGCCCTGTTCCGGGAACGACCGGAAGGAACCAGCCTCGCGGGACGCAGAGGTGCAGGATCTCGGCCAGCGTGATTCCAGCTTCGGCGCGAAGCCGTCCACACTGCCAGTCTGCACTGATGAAACGGTCGGCCGGGCGCATGTGCAGGACCTCGCCCGAGGGCGCGTAACAGCCGTCCCCATAGGCCCGTCCATTTCCAAACGGCAGGGTTGGCTTTGCAGCTTCGAACAGAGCTTGCCTGATGTCGTCGCGCCAGTAGACCGGTCGGGCGCGCTGAGGCGTTGCCGGATAGCGCCCCCAGGACAGAAGGCCGTGTTTCATGTGGCAGCAAGGAATGTCAGCAGGAACAGGATGCCGGAGGCATGGCTGACCCAGTCGCGAACGGCAAAGACCACTGGATCCTCGTGCATCTGGCCCCGATGGGTCAGCATCCAGACTCGGGTGATCCAGAACAGCAGAACGGGACACGCCAGCCAGAGGAATTCGGGATTGGCGTACAGCGCCATCGTTCCCTGTTCGCGGATGTAGAGGGCAAGCACAAGCACGGCAAGGTAGCCGGAGGCTGCGCCCAGCGAGGCGAGCATCGCCAGGTCGGCGGTCTCGTAATCGCGCCCCCGCGCCTTGCCGGTGCGGCCCCGCTCCACGGCATCCCTGATCTCGGCATAGCGCTTTGCCAGGGCCAGGCTGAAAAACAGAAACATGGCGAAGGCAAGCAGCCAGAACGTCAGGGTCAGCGACAGGGCGGCAACACCGGCTATGACGCGCAGCGTGTACAGCATTGCCAGCGAGATGACATCCAGCGCCATCACGCGCTTGAGCACCAGGGAATAGGCAATGGTCAGCGTGTAGTAGGCCGTGATCACGACTGTGAACAGCGGTGGCAGTGCCAGGATCGAGATTGCATAGGCGCTGGCCAGAAGAACCGGAAACGCGTAGAGGCCTGCATGGATCGAGAGCTGCCCGCTCGCAAAGGGACGGTTGCGTTTCAGCCGATGGTGCCGGTCGTCGGTCAGGTCGAGTATGTCGTTCATCACGTAGACACTCGATGCGCAGAGCCCGAACGCCAGGAACGCGAGCAGGCCCTGGCCGATCAGGGCCGGTTCGTCAAAGCGATGCGACGAGAGCAGTGGTAGGAAGACGATGGCATTCTTCGCCCATTGGTGGACACGAATGGCGCGGATCCAGGCACGGACCGTCGCACCGATCCCGGATGCGCGGCGCGCGGGCAGGCTCTTGCCGGCAACAATCCCGTCGAAGCATTCAAGATGATCGCAAATGCGCTGCACAATGACGTCGTGTGGCGGTGCAGCGAGGTGTACGGGGCGTCCGGCTTCGCGTGCCGCTCTCGCCTGGCTGACGATCTCCGGTCGGTAGGGCAGCACGGTCACATCGATCTGTTCGGGCTGCAGCCAGAGGGATTTGAACGCCATCGCCGCGCGCTCACCTGTGAGGCCATGCGGCAGCAGCTCGCCCTCCAGGGCAATGGTCAACGGTCCATCGGGTGCTGCGCCAGCGGTCAGTGTTGGGGACGCGGCGTGCGCCCGTGCCATGGCCTCGACCACCCTGCTGTTCCTGTCCATGGTCTTGCATCCGCGCTTGCGGAAAATCCCCCGATCAAGCAAGGACACTAGCGCCTTTGGGCGACAAGTCAAAAGAAGCGCGATACGTATTCTTCCCGCGCTCTCACTTGTTTCCCTTAACGATGCAGGCGCGAGACAGTCACGCGGGTGGAAGGCGATGAAGATCGTGATGGTATACGCAGCCGGGGCGCTGCTGGCGATCATGTTGAACCTGCTGGCGCAGGAGCTCACGCTGGCCACCATGCAGCCGGAAGGTGTGGGGCTTTTCCCGTCGGTTCTGGCTGGCACGATCTGTGGCCTTGTCTTCAAGTATGTCTGGGACAAGGTCTTCATCTTCGGTTTCAAGGCAGGCAGTGCAGCGCGTGATCTGCGCACATTCACCGTGTATTCGCTGACGGGCGTAGTGACGACGGCGATCTTCTGGGCCTTCGAATTCGGATTCGATGCCATGTTCCAGACGAAGGGGATGCGTTACCTCGGCGCCGTGATCGGGCTCACCATCGGTTATGTTCTGAAGTATCAGCTCGATCGACGCTTCGTATTCGTTGGCACCACTACGCCATGAGGGCCCGGATGGCTGCACTGATTGCCCAGTATGCAACTGGACTATTCCTCGATATCCCCAATGGTTAAGCAGACGGGCGCCACGGGCGGGGCCACGTTTGACCCGATGCGCCCGCCCGCGAAACTGCTGCGACAATACGCACTGGAATCTTGGGTCCATTACCGCTTAACTAGCTTCCGTCAGAGTCAGGACCCTGCGCCCGCCCAAGGTTGGAGAGATGGACTACGAAAGCCAATTCAATCAGGCACTTGCGCAGCTTCGGCGAGAGGGGCGCTACAGGGTCTTTGCCGACATTGTGCGGACCCGTGGGGATTTTCCCCGCGCCGTTCAATTCACGGATGATGGGCAGCGGCCCATCACGGTCTGGTGCTCCAACGACTACCTGGGCATGGGTCAGCACCCCGTGGTTCTACAGGCCATGCATGCGGCTATCGATGTCGCGGGGGCAGGCTCGGGCGGCACGCGCAACATCTCGGGCACAACGCATTATCACGTGGAGCTCGAGCAGGAGCTTGCCGACCTCCACGGGAAGGAAGCTGCCCTGTTGTTCACGTCCGGCTTCATCGCCAACGAGGCGGCGCTGGCGACACTGGGCAATGTTCTGCCGAACTGCATCATCTTCTCCGATGCACTGAACCATGCCTCCATGATCGAAGGTATGCGCCACAGTCGGGCAAAGCGGGTGATCTGGCGACACAATGACGTACGACACCTTGAGCAACTGCTGGCGGAGGCCGATCCGGCTGCGGCCAAGGTCGTGGCATTTGAATCCGTGTACTCGATGGATGGGGACATCGCACCCATCAGCGAGATCTGTTCGGTTGCCCGGCGCCACGGCGCGATGACCTACCTGGATGAGGTTCACGCCGTGGGCATGTATGGCCCGCGGGGCGCTGGCGTGGCCGAGCGCGACGGTGTAATGGCGCGCGTCGATGTCATCAACGGCACGCTCGCCAAGGCCTTTGGCGTCATGGGTGGCTACATCGCGGCTTCCGCACGCTTCATCGATGTGGTTCGCTCCTACGCACCGGGCTTCATCTTTACCACTTCCATTCCCCCCGTGCTTGTCGCGGGCGCGCTGGCCAGTGTGCGGCACCTCAAGACAAGCGAGGTCGAGCGCGAGCGTCACCGCGAGCGTGCAGCCACCCTGAAGTCCATGCTGCGCGAGGCCGGGCTCCCCGTCATGCCCTCGACCAGCCACATCATTCCTCTGCTGGTCGGTGATCCGGTCAGCTGCAAGGAGGTCTCCGACATCCTCCTTGCCGATCATGCGATCTATGTTCAGCCGATCAATTACCCCACGGTGCCGCGGGGAACAGAGAGGCTTCGGTTGACGCCCTCGCCCTTCCACGATGACGAGAAAATGCGTGCATTGGTAAGCGCGCTGGACGATGCTTGGTCGCGCCTTAATATTCGGCGTGCGGCCTGATCCCGGCTCGGCGCGAATGGCCATCCTCCTCGAGATCACACGGATGGGGAATGCGCAGAAGGTGACGGCTGTCGACCCTGTCTCGGGGCTCGAAGTCAGCTTTGTTGCGCCCCTCACGGCAGGCCGGATGGAGATCGATCGGCTTGCCCGAGCGAAGCTCGCCTATGTCATGCGCAGGAAAAGCGCAGAAACCTGACTATCCCGGCCCTTGCGACGTTAACCAGCCCGAGCGCACCATATCCGCCTATAGGAATAGCGGGATTGATCCCGTCACGCGCAAATGCTTGAGTGAGGTGGTGTGTGCAAGCCTGTCCGGACACTAGACCGGGTAGCCCATCCAATCAGGGGCCTTTATGAAATGAGATGCCCGTTCTGTCAGCACGAAGACACGCAGGTCAAGGACAGCCGTCCGACAGAAGACAATGCTGCAATCAGGCGACGTCGCGTCTGCCCGGCGTGCGGTGCGCGGTTCACGACCTTCGAGCGGGTGCAGCTGCGCGACCTTGTCGTGATCAAGAAGAGCGGTCGGAGAACGCCATTTGATCGTGACAAACTCATGCGGTCGATCCAGCATGCCGTGCGCAAGCGTCCCGTCGAGCCTGAGCGCATCGAGCGCATGGTGAATGGCATCGTGCGCCGCCTGGAGAGTTCCGGCGAAACCGAAATCCCCTCGTCAACGATCGGCGAGCTGGTCATGCAGGGTCTCGCCAATCTGGACGCCGTTGCCTATGTGCGCTTCGCCTCGGTCTATCGGAACTTCCGCGAGGCAAAGGACTTCGAACACATCCTCGGCCAGTTGCACGAACCCGAGAGCAAGGGGCCTTAAGCCAACGCGCGCCGCCCCGGATATCGACGAGCGTTTCATGGCGGTCGCGCTAAGCCTTGCGCAGCGCAGTCTCGGACGCGTCTGGCCCAATCCGGCAGTCGGTTGCGTGATCGCGGACAAGGAAGGGCGGCTGGCAGGTGCTGGCTGGACGCAGGATGGTGGCCGCCCGCATGCAGAAACCGAGGCGATCCGGCAGGCGGGCGCGCGCGCACGCGGTGGGGTTGCCTATGTCTCGCTCGAGCCCTGTGCCCATCATGGACAGACGGGACCGTGTGCATCGGCACTGATCGCCTCGGGGGTCGCCCGGGTTGTATCCGCCCTGGAAGATCCGGACCCCCGTGTCGCAGGCAAGGGCCACGAGATGCTGCGCATGGCCGGGATCGCGGTGACGACCGGGGTCCTGCAGTCCGACGCTGAGCGCTTGAATGCAGGCTTTCTGTCTCGACTGCGCCGGGGAAGGCCGCTCGTGACCCTGAAGCTTGCGACAACGCTCGACGGGCGGATCGCCCTGCCCTCAGGGCAGAGCCAGTGGATCACCGGACCCGAGGCCCGCGCCCATGCGCACCTGGTGCGCGCACAGCATGATGCCGTCCTCGTCGGCATCGGCACGGTGCTTGCCGATGATCCCGAGCTGACCTGTCGTCTGCCGGGTATCCATCACCCCCGGCTCGTCAGGGTGATTGCAGATACGCATGCGAAGCTGCCTGAGGCCTCACGCCTTGTGCGCAGTGCCGGGCAGTCAGCTGTCTGGCTTCTCACGGCACGTCCGGACGAGGCCGAAAGTCTTGCGAGGCACGGCGTCAGGGTCTTGCCTGTGGCGGCCGGGCCCGGGGGGCTGGACCTTTCGGATGCACTCGCACGCCTCGCCAGCGAGGGGTTGACCCGGCTTATGGTTGAAGGCGGCAGCCGGCTGCATGCTTCGCTGCTGCGCCTGAACCTTGCCGATCGGCTCGTGTGGTATCGCGCTGCGGCCATCATGGGCGAGGGCGTTCCCGCCTTTTGCGGCACGACGCTGGTGCAGTTGGACGAAATGCCACGATTTTTGCGCAGGGAGACGCGGCCGCTTGGCCAAGATGTGCTGGAAACTTACGAGTTTGGCACCTAATACTCTGCGCCATGTTCACAGGCATCATCACCGACGTCGGCACCGTTGAACTTGTTTCGCAGGGTGGCGATACCACGTTCAAGATTCGCACGCGCTATGACCCCGCTGCCATTGCCATCGGTGCCTCCATTGCCTGCTCCGGGGCCTGCCTGACCGTGATTGGCAAGGGCGGCGCGGCGGGTCATGCCTGGTTTACCGTCGAAGTATCTGCCGAGACGAAATCGAAGACGACGCTGGGCACCTGGAAGCCAGGCCATCAGGTCAACCTCGAACGTTCGCTGCGGGTGGGTGACGAGATCGGTGGCCATATCGTGAGCGGACATGTCGACGGCGTGGGCGTGGTCACCTCCATAACGCCCGAGGGAGACTCGCTTCGCTTCCAGATCCGCGCGCCCCAGGGTCTCGCCCGGTTCATCGCGCCCAAGGGCTCAATCGCGATCGATGGCACATCACTGACTGTGAACGAGGTAGATGGCGCGATGTTCGGCGTGAACATCATCCCTCATACGGCCAAGGAGACGACCTGGGGCTCCATGCAGGCAGGTCAGAGCGTCAATATCGAGATCGACATGCTCGCGCGCTATCTGGCCCGGCTGAAGGAGTTCGCATGACCCACAGCGAGTTCAGCACCTATATCTCGCCACCGGAAGCCATCATCGAGGACGCACGAAACGGCCGCATGTACATCCTCGTGGACGCTGAAGACCGCGAGAACGAGGGTGATGTCATCGTGCCGGCGCAGATGGCAACGCCCGAGGCGATCAATTTCATGGCCAAGCATGCCCGTGGTCTCGTCTGCCTCGCGATCACGCAGGAGCGGGCGCAGCAGCTGAACCTGCCGATGATGAGCCAGGCCAACGGGCAACGAAACCAGACGGCCTTCACCGTGTCGATCGAAGCGCGAGAGGGCGTGACGACCGGCATCTCCGCGCATGACAGGGCCCGCACGGTGTCGGTTGCCATCGACTCAGCCAAGGGACCCGGGGACATCGTCACCCCCGGCCATGTCTTCCCGCTCGTGGCCCGTCGCGGCGGCGTACTGGTGCGGGCTGGCCATACGGAGGCGGCGGTCGATATCTCGCGGCTCGCCGGCCTGGTACCAGCGGGTGTCATCTGCGAGGTCATGAATGACGATGGCACGATGGCGCGGCTGCCCGACCTCGTGAAGTTCGCGCAGCTTCATGGGCTGAAGGTCGGCACGATCGCCGACCTGATCGCCTATCGCCGGCGCCATGACCATTTCATCACCCGTTCGGTCGAGACGGAAATCGAGAGCCATTATGGCGGACGTTTCCGCATGATGCTCTATGTGAACACCGTCGAGTATGCCGAGCACATTGCACTGGTCGTGGGCGATATTGCTGCGCCGGGGCCGGTACTGGTGCGCATGCACGCGGTCAACCTGCTCGATGACCTGCTCGCCGTGAAGGGCGGGCGCGATGATGTGCTGGCGCGTTCCATGGAAATCATTTCCAGGGAAGGTCGCGGTGTCGTCGTGCTGATCCGTGAGAGCCGGGCGACCTACATCTCCGACCTTCTCCTGCGCAAGGAGGCCACGCCTGAAACAACGCCCCAGCGGCTCAAGGAATACGGTGTCGGTGCCCAGATCCTGCTCGATCTCGGGGTGAAGGACATGATCCTCCTGACCAATTCCGTGTCGCGCAAGATCGTCGGGCTTGAAGGATACGGGTTGCGTGTCGTGGGGACACGCCTTGTTGACTCCAGATATTGAGACGCACACCATGCCGAAACTTCCCCTACGCATTCTTCTGGTCGAGGCGCGATACTACGCAGACATTTCGGATGCGCTTCTCGCCGGAGCCAAGCGCGCGCTGGAGGAAGCCGGCGCCGAGTTCGAGGTCATCACCGTTCCGGGCGCGCTTGAGCTTCCGGGTGCGATTGCCATGGCAAATGCTGCTGGGCACCAGGCAGGACCAAGGTTCGATGGTTACGTGGCGCTGGGATGCGTCATTCGTGGCGAAACCAGCCATTATGAGATTGTCTCCAACGAATCCGCGCGCGGCCTGATGGAATTGACGATCGGCCCGCGCCTGGCCATCGGCAATGGAATCCTCACAGTCGAGAATGAGGATCAGGCCTGGGCGCGTCTGGATTCCTCCCGGGTCGAACACAAGGGCGAAAATGCGGCCAGGGCAGCGCTCGCTATGGTTCAGGTCCGCCAGAACCTGAACCTTGGATTCCGCTAGGATGGACGAGAACCCGAAGCCAAGACCGCCACGCCGCAGTGATGGCCGCTCGCGTAGCGTGTCACGCCTCGCTGTTGTTCAGGCCCTCTACCAGATGGAGCTGTCGGACCAGGACAGCGAGAGTGCCATCGCGGAGTTCATCGCCCACCGGATGGACCAGGACATCGACGGCGAGCGGCTGGCTGAAGCCGACCGGAAGTTCTTCGCCACGATCATCCGCGGTGTTGTGGAACACCAGAGCGAGATCGATCGGGCACTGGCAGCAGCCACCGGAAAGTCCTGGAGCTATGACCGCATCGATGCGATCATGCGCGCCATCTTCAGGGCATGCACCTGCGAGCTTCTTGTGCACGTGCAGGTCCCTTTCAAGGTCGTCCTGTCCGAGTATACGGCTGTCGCGACCGCCTTCTTCGAGGAGACAGGCCCCGAGCTTCCCTTCATCAGCGGCGTGCTGCACCGCATTGCGCGCGAGCTGCGGCCGGACGCGGCGGCGCCGTCCAACGGCAACGCATGAAGCGCGGCGCATCCTTGCCGGGCGAGTTCGACCTGATTGCGCGGCATCTTGCGCCGCTCTCAAAGGCCGAGAAAGGCGCTTTCGGCCTGCAGGACGATGCGGCGCTGCTCCTTCCCCGGTCCGGCCACGGCCTGGTCGTCACGACCGACACGATCATTGAGGGCGTGCATTTCCTCCAGAGCGATCCGCCCGAGAGCATCGCCCGAAAGGCCCTGCGCGTGAACCTGTCGGATCTTGCCGCCAAGGCAGCCCGGCCGCGATGGTACCTCATGAGCACCTCCTGGCCTGCGTGGGTCGACGAACCCTGGATTCAGGCCTTTGCCTCCGGCCTTGCCCAGGATCAGGCACAGTTCGGGATCCGGCTCGTCGGCGGCGATACCACCCGCACGCCCGGGCCGCTGTCGTTGAGCATCACGGCCATCGGCGAGGCCAGGGGGCGCACGATGATCCGGCGCGCTGGCGCTCGCGCAGGTGACGATGTCTGGGTCACCGGCACCATCGGGGATGCGTCCCTGGGTCTGCAGGTGGCGCGCGGCGGGCTGCCTCAGCTGGGACGAGACCATCGAGCGGCAGTTCTCGACCGTTACCGGGTTCCGCAGCCACGTGTTTCAGCAGGCGTCGGATTGGCCCTGCTCGCCAGCGCGGCGATCGACGTATCGGACGGGCTTTGCGCCGACCTCGGTCATGTTGCAGCAACATCTGGTGTCTCGATCGAGCTGCGCCTGCCCGATGTGCCTCTCTCCGTTACGGCGGAAAGGGCAGTGATGGCCGGATCTGTCACGCGCGAGGAACTTGCTGCGGGAGGTGACGATTACGAGATCGCTTTCACCGCGGCACCGTCGGCGCGTGCGCGGGTGCTGTCGCTCGGTCGACGCCTGGGCGTTCGCATGACCTGCATCGGCTTCTGCCGGCGCGGCGCGCCCGGGGTCATCGTCACGGACGGGCAGGGCAAGGTCGTTCCCGTGCAGAAGGCCGGTTTCACACATTTTTAACTCGCCATCGCCCGCCACTTTCACGTGCCGTTAAAGCCGCGCGTGCAGAATGCCAGCTGGGGAAAGCCTGGGAGTATCCGCAATGCGTTTCATCATGGCTCTGATCCTGCTGATGATCCTTTTCAATGCACGATCGACGGCGCGCCCCGATGGCGCCGCCCCCGTTGCTGACTAGCGCTCTCATGCGGAACCGGCTGCTGTCTGTGGTGATTTCCATGGCGCTGCTGGGCGCCAGCCCTGCCATGGCGGGCGGTGGTTCTGCGCCCAAGAAAGACGAGCATGGTGGGTCCGCGAGCTCATCCGATATCCCGTCCCTGAAGATGCCCCGCTTGGTTGCGCCCATCATGATCAAGGGCGAGATGGTTCGGTATTTGCACTTGGACGTAACGCTCGTGCTTCTCCGCGAAGACGACAGGAAGAGGGTCTACGACAGGGTCCCCTACATTCAGGATGCGTTTCTCAGGGATGTGCACGCCACGACCATCCTCAAGAGCGAGGACACCGAGGAGCTCGATCAGGTGGGCTTGCGGGCGCGTTTGCTGGCTATCGTTGCCCGCGTTGCCGGCGCCAGCGCCGTTAAGGATGTTGAGTTTCGGGACATCACCAAGGACGCTGCTGCGGCCAACGGTCCGGCTGGCGGCTGATTTCAAGCGCTTTCCGCAGGTTACAGTATTGCAAGCCCTCGGTCCGTTTGGCATGGTCCGCCGTCTTTTTGGCCGGGGGGCCAAGTGAGTCGTTCCGCGACTCGCCTCAGCGCGTGAAAGCGCGCATCCCCCGATCCAAGCCCGGGGGTGGCGTTTCTCTCATTCCCGGCAAACTTCTTTTCAGGGTCTGAGGGCATATGGATACCGGGACAGGACTTCTAATTACGTTGGTTTGCGCCGTGGCGGCGCTGATCTATGGCGCGGTCACGATCAGGCAAATCCTGGCACTGTCGCCGGGCAACGCCCGAATGCAGGAGATTGCCGGCGCGATCCAGGAAGGCGCCGCCGCCTATCTGAAGCGCCAGTACACAACAATCGCATACGTCGCCGTGGGCGTTGCCATCGTCCTGACGGTTGCCTTCCAGACCTGGAGTGTGCCAGTCGGGTTCATTATCGGTGCTGTTCTCTCAGGCGCCGCAGGTTTCGTCGGCATGCACGTTTCCGTGCGGGCGAACGTGCGCACGACGGAGGCGTCCCGCAAGGGTCTCGCAGACGGTCTGTCCGTTGCCTTCAAGTCGGGTGCCTCCACCGGCATGCTGGTGGTTGGCCTCGCCCTCATCGGGATCGCGGGCTTCTACGCGGTGCTGACCGGCGTTGCCGGGCTCAGCGTCACGGATCCCCAGCAGAACCGCCAGATCAACGAGGCCCTTGTGGCACTTGCCCTCGGCGCCTCCGTTATTTCGATCTTCGCGCGCTTGGGCGGTGGCATCTTCACCAAGGGTGCAGACGTTGGCGGCGACATGGTCGGCAAGGTCGAGGCAGGCATTCCCGAAGATGACCCCCGCAACCCGGCCACGATCGCTGATAACGTTGGTGACAACGTGGGCGACTGCGCTGGCATGGCCGCAGACCTCTTCGAAACCTACGTCGTGACCATCGGCGCCACGATGGTGCTGGCCTCGATCTACTTCCTCGAGGCCGACAAGAGCATGATGATGATGTACCCGCTGCTCATTTCGGGCGTGTGCATCCTCGCGTCGATCGCCGGCACGTTCTTCGTGCGATTGGGCGCCAACAAGAGCATCATGGGTGCCCTGTACAAGGGTCTTGTCATCACGGCACTTCTTTCGCTCGTGCTCGTTGGGCTTGTGACGTGGCAGTTCATCGGATTTGACCGGACACTGACCACGCTCACCGGCACCTTCACGGGCATGTCGATGTATCTCTGCGGCATTGTCGGCTTGGCAGTGACGGGGCTGATCGTCTGGATCACGGAGTACTATACGGGCACGGGCTATCGGCCGGTTCGCGAGATCGCGAAGTCTTCGGTCACGGGCCACGGTACCAACGTCATCCAGGGACTTGCAGTCTCCATGGAGTCGACCGCGCTGCCTGCCCTCGTCATCGTGTGGGGTATCATTGTTGCCTACACGCTGGCGGGCCTGTTCGGTATCGCCATTGCGACGACCACGATGCTGGCGCTTGCCGGCATGATCGTGGCGCTCGACGCCTTCGGTCCGGTGACGGACAACGCGGGCGGCATTGCCGAAATGGCCGGGCTCGACAAGGACGTCCGCAAGACGACCGACGCGCTCGATGCCGTGGGCAACACGACCAAGGCCGTGACCAAGGGCTATGCCATTGGCTCGGCGGGTCTCGGTGCCCTGGTGCTCTTCGCGGCCTATACCGCGGACCTTGCATACTTCAGGGAAAACGCCTCGGAGACGCAGTACTCGTTCTTCCTCGAGGGTGGCGAGAAGGTGGCTGTGAGCTTCAGCCTTGCCAACCCGTGGGTGGTCGTCGGCCTGTTCCTCGGTGGCATGCTCCCTTATCTCTTCGGTGCCATGGGCATGACGGCAGTCGGTCGCGCAGCTTCGGCTGTCGTCGAGGAAGTCCGCCGCCAGTTCAAGGAAAAGCCGGGGATCATGAAGGGCACGGAGAAGCCTGACTATGGTCGTGCGGTGGACATGCTCACGGTCGCGGCCATCCGCGAGATGATCATCCCCTCGCTGCTGCCGGTGCTTTCGCCGATCGTCCTGTTCTTCGGCGTCTGGGGCATCGCGGGCAAGGGAGCCGCGCTCTCGGCTGTCGGCGCCATGCTGATGGGCGTGATCCTGACGGGTCTCTTCGTCGCTATCTCGATGACCTCGGGCGGCGGCGCATGGGACAACGCCAAGAAGTACATCGAGGATGGTCACTTCGGCGGCAAGGGATCGGATGCTCACAAGGCAGCCGTGACAGGCGATACTGTCGGCGATCCGTACAAGGACACGGCAGGCCCTGCGATCAACCCGATGATCAAGATCACGAACATCGTGGCCCTGCTGCTGCTGGCTGCCCTCGCTCACATGTGAGCGAGGGGCCTTTCGGTCCTGAAAAAAGAAGGGCCCCTGCGAAGGGGCCCTTTTTTGTTGGCTGTGAAATTGCCAGGCCTAGCGCCCGCCGTCACCTGGTCGCCCGGGTCCGGTCTGCGTCCCCGGTGCGCCGGCCGGCAGACCGCCCATGTTTCCGAACAATTGCTGCAGGATACCCATTTCCTTGCCGCGGCTGGGGGTCTCGCGATCGACGAGGGCGATGACCTGCCCGTCCTCGATGCCATACTTGCGTACATCCGCGACCTTCCCGTCTTCCGAGAATTCTACAGCCAGGATCAGCCGCTTGGTCACGTCCGGCGTAAAGAAGGCATATCGTTCCTGCTCGGTCGCGATGTAGTACCAGGTCGGATCGCCGAAGGCCGCGGTACTCGAGGGCGTGCCCAGCTTTTCCTGCACGGTATCGCGCGTGTCCGCGCCGACCTTGACCTCGCCCAGCTTTTCCTCGTCCGGGACATAGCCGCGCACGTCCTTGATGGGGGCACAGGCAGCAAGACCCGACAGCAGCAGGGCGCCGGTGAACAGAAAACGTGCAGTCATCGAAATGCTCCCAATGGCAAGGGAAACTATGGCAGATTGACCTAACGCCCGGCTACCCTAAATTCAAGGTATGCGGGGCAATTTCCGGGAACCCAAGGCTGTGCGTTCTTTCTTTTCAGGCATCTTCAAGGGCCGACAGGCGACACGCCAGGGTGCGTTCATCTACAATTCCATTGTTGAACAGGCCCGTCGGCCAGAGTTCTACGCGAGCCTGGACGTCCCGGATACGATGGACGGACGGTTCGACCTGATCGTGCTTCATGCCGGTCTCTATCTGCCACGTCTCAAGATGGTCACGCCCGACGGTAACCGCCTGTCTCAGGCCATGTTCGACCAGATGTTTGCCAACCTGGAGTTCAACCTGCGGGAACTCGGCGTCGGAGACATGGGGGTGCCAAAGCGCATGAAGGACATGCTGCAGGCCTTCTACGGGCGCGTAGCCGCCTATGACACGGCCTTGCGTGGAGGCGACATGCCCGGCTTGCGCGCAGCGCTGCACCGCAATGTCTATCGGGGTGGCAGTGTTGACCCGGCGCGTGTGGATGCCCTCGCAACCTATGTGCGTGCCGCGTCGGAATCGCTCAAGGCGGCGGGCGATGATGTAATCGTGGCGGGCGCGTTCGAGTGGCCAGCGCCATGAGCAGGCACGGGCCCGATAACGACAGCCACGGTTTCCACCGCCTGCTTCCTGTCCGAAAAGTGGGAGAGGCAGGGCTTGCGCATGACATCGAAGCCTCGGGCGAGGAGCGATCGCGCCTCGCGTCCTTTCTCGGGGTGCTTTCGGTCGAGACCTTGAAGGTCGGCTTCCGCATCCAGCGCTGGCGCGCGAGGGGGCTCAGGCTCGAGGGCCTCTTGCAGGCTCGGGTGGTGCAGTCCTGTGTCGTCACCCTCGAGCCCGTCCAGAGCGCCGTCGAGACCCGTTTCGAGCGGCGTTTCCTGCCGACGGAGATGATCGCACCCGACGGAGAGGGTGAGGAGGTCTTTGTCGACCCCGATGGCGAAGATCCTCCCGAGCCCCTGACCCATGAGATCGATCTGGGCGTCATCGCGGTCGAAGAGCTGGCCCTGGGCCTTGATCCTTATCCGCGAAAGCCAGGCAGTGTCTTCGCCCCCGAGGGCAGCACGGCAGGAGACAAGCCTGCGCCCAGTCCCTTTGCGGCGCTCGCCCGTCTCAAGGGAAGGCTGGGCCCCAAGCCCTGAAAGGCCCGGGGGCCTGCGCCCTTATGCCCCCCGAAGATCGGCTTTTGGACGGAAAACGGGGGGTTGAACTTGCAGGCGGTTTCCTATTTTATCCGGCGCTCGTTTGCTGCCTGTCGCTTTGCCGTGGTTAACCCCGGTCGTGACAGTCGGGCATCCTAGGCATTGAGGAGAGGCGACCCATGGCGGTCCCCAAAAGAAAAGTAAGCCCGTCCCGGCGCAACATGCGTCGTTCGCATCACGCCCTTACCCGTCCGGGCTACGCGGAATGCAGCAATTGCGGCGAGATGAAGCGTCCGCATCATGTCTGCCCCAAGTGTGGCCACTACGATGGCCGCGAGGTCTCCAAGTCGAAGGGCAGCTAGCGTCCTTGCGCAGCAAGGCGCATAGTGAACCGATGATTTGTCGGGAGCTGCCCGAAAGGACGAAGAGCGCGTGACACGAGAGATCGTCGTCTCAGTGGATGGCATGGGCGGGGATAACGCACCGCAGGCTGTCATTGACGGGCTGGCACTGGCCCATATCCGACACCCCCGGGCAAAATTCCTTCTGCATGGAGATCATGCGCGGCTGCAGTCGATCCTGCTGACCCGACCGGCCTTGAAGCATGTGACCCAGATCGTTCACTGCGACGATGTCGTCGGGATGGATGACAAGCCCTCGCAGGCCTTGCGGCGGGGCCGCAACACATCGATGTGGCGGGCGATCGACTCGGTCCGCAGCAAGGAAGCGCAGGTCATGGTCAGCGCCGGCAACACCGGCGCGCTGATGGCCATGGCCAAGGTTCAGCTGCGAACCGTGCCCGGGCTTTCCCGACCCGCGATTGCAGCGATCTGGCCAACGATCCGCGGCCAGTCCATCGTGCTCGACGTCGGGGCCAACATCGATACTGACGCCCGCCAGCTCTTTGATTTTGCGTTGATTGGCGAAGCCTATGCGCGGGTCGTCCTCGGGCTGGAGCGGCCCAGCGTCGGTCTTCTCAATGTCGGCGCGGAAGAGATGAAAGGCAACGAAGCCGTGAAGGCCGCTGCCGCCGCGTTGAAGTCGTCAGGGCTGCCCCTGCGCTTCTATGGCTTCGTCGAAGGCGATGACATCAGCACCGGCACCGTGGATGTGGTCGTGACGTCGGGTTTCACCGGCAATGTCGCGCTCAAGGCGGCGGAAGGCACGGCGCGCCTGATAGGGCACTACATAAAGTCGGCGATGGCGCGTTCATTCCTGTCACGCATCGGCTACGTTTTCGCGCGCCCCGGTTTCAATGTGCTCAAGCAGAAGCTCGATCCGCGTGCGGTCAACGGCGGTGTGTTCCTGGGCCTGAATGGTGTCGTCGTGAAGAGCCATGGCGGAACCGATGGCGTCGGGTTTGCCACCGCGCTTGACCTTGCCGTCGAGATGGGCGGCAGCGACTTCGTCCAGCGCGTTGCCGATGCCATGGCCAATCTGCCGGCCTCTGCGCTGGCGCTGGAAGGGGCGCGTGCTGATGCTGTGAGCGAGCCGGCTGCGGAGGCGGTTGCGTCCTGATGGGCGCGGTCCGTTCAGTCGTTGCCGGTGTCGGCGCATGCCTTCCCTCGACAGTCGTGACCAATGAAGACCTCGCCCGTCGTCTCGACACAAGTGATGCATGGATCCACGAGCGCACGGGCATCCGCGAACGACGGATTGCAGCCGATGGCGAGTTGACCTCCGACCTTGCAGTCAAAGCTGCCCGGGAGGCGCTGCGAATGGCGCAGATCGGGCCCTCCTCGGTCGACATGATCGTGCTGGCCACGGCCACGCCCGACGAGACGTTTCCGGCAACGGCGACGACGGTGCAGGCGCGACTGGGCATGACGCGCGGATTTGCCTTCGACGTGCAGGCCGTCTGCTCCGGCTTTGTCTACGCGCTCGCGGTCGCCGACAACTTCATCAAGGCCGGGCAGGTCAGGACCTGCCTCGTGATTGGCGCAGAGACCTTCTCGCGCATCCTTGACTGGAATGATCGGACGACAGCCGTTCTGTTCGGTGACGGCGCAGGTGCCGTCGTGCTGACAGCGTGTTCCGGGGACGGAACGCGCGCAGACAGGGGCATCCTGTCCACGCATCTGTACTCCGACGGCCGCCAGCACGACCTGCTCTATGTCGATGGAGGGCCGTCGAAGACGCAGACCACGGGGCTCCTGCGCATGGAGGGGCGGGAAGTCTTTCGCCATGCCGTCGTCAACCTGACGGAGGCGATCGATGCGGCCCTGTCGGCCAATGGCGTCTCCGCCGACCAGATCGACTGGTTCGTGCCGCACCAGGCCAACCAGCGCATCCTGGATGCGACCGCACGCAAGGCCGGCGTCCACCCCTCGCGCGTGGTCTCGACGGTTGCGCATCATGCCAACACGTCGGCAGCTTCCGTGCCCCTGGCCCTCGCCACGGCCGTTGGGGACGGCCGGATCAAGCCGGGGCACCTGGTTCTGCTGGAGGCCATGGGTGGCGGTTTTACGTGGGGTTCCGCGCTTATCCGCTGGTAAGCCTGTGGCCTATCCCCCTGATATTGACGGGATTTCCGCTCCGACCTACGCTGAAGTGTTGAGTCGTGCAGCCGCGAGCCGGCGTGCGGCTGGAAGCGGAGGCAGCATGAGTGCAACCTTGACCCGGCAGGATCTTGCCGAGGCGGTTTATGCGCAGGTCGGGCTGTCGCGCAATGAATCAGCCGAACTGGTCGACAGGGTCCTCGAAGAAGTATCCGCACGTCTTGTGCGCGGCGAGGTGGTGAAGCTCTCGTCTTTCGGCACGTTTGCCGTACGCTCCAAGGGTGGACGAATCGGCCGCAACCCCAAGACGGGCGAAGAGGTGCCGATCAGTCCGCGACGCGTGCTCGTGTTCCGCGCCAGTCATGTGCTGAAGGCCATGATCAATGAGGGCATGGCCGCGCGTTCCGGCAACACGTCAACCGGCGATGAGAAATGACAGACAGTCTGCGTACGACCAAAGCCCCGGACGCCTTCCGCACGATCTCCGAAGTATCCGAAGCCCTCGACTTGCCCCAGCATGTGCTGCGCTTCTGGGAAGCCAAGTTCCCGCAGGTCAAGCCGCTCAAGCGTGCAGGCGGACGCCGCTACTACCGCCCGGATGACATCGACCTTCTCAAGGGCATACGTGCGCTGCTGCACGGCGAGGGCCTGACCATCAAGGGCGTGCAGAAAGTTCTGCGCGAGCAGGGAGTACGCCAGGTCGCCGAGATCGGACGCATCGGCCTGAAGGATCCAGGCGCGCGACGCGAGCCCGAAGCACTCCCGCCCCAGCCAACCCTGCCCACGGCCGAGCACGTCAACCTCAGCGCAGAGATGCCAAGCGAGGTCCTCCTCGCCGAGCAGCGCGCGCGCCTTGAGAGCGTGCTGGACGACCTCCTGTCCCTGCGGGAAATCCTGCGCCGTCGTCCACAGCTCAGCCCGCTCAAGGTCTCTGCGGCCCAATAGCACCCGGTTTTTGTCGCTTTTCGGAGGCGGAACGGGTTTGCATCCGGCCGCCGCTCGCGCCTATAGTGCGCGCCCCAAGCCCGACCGCCCTCCATCCTCGCGGCCGGGACCCAAGCGTCGGAGCGTAGCGCAGCCTGGTAGCGCATCAGTCTGGGGGACTGGGGGTCGCAGGTTCAAATCCTGTCGCTCCGACCAATTTTTCAGCATCGTGTTTCGATGACGATTTCGGTGACAGTGCACTCAACTCCCTGAAATTGGGGCGCAGTGTCATGCGAAGAGGCTGAATGGAGCGCACTGTCACCGGCATGAGGAGCGGATGTGATGCGGGCAGGTGTTGACCTTGGCGGCACCAAGACCGAGGCTGTCGCGATGGACGACGCAGGCGTCATCCGCGCACGCGTTCGCCAGCCCAGCGGCCGCACCTATGCGGAGAGCCTCGCAGCCGTCCACGACAGCATCGCGCAGATCGAGCGTCTGGCGGGCACCCGCGTCGAGCGTGTGGGCATCGGTATTCCAGGCTCACCTTCACCGCTTACTGGGCTCATCCGCAATGCCAACTCCACCTGGTTGAACGGGAAGCCTTTTGGCGAGGATCTCGCTCGCGTTCTCGCGCGGCCGGTCCGTCTGGCGAATGACGCAAACTGCTTTGCGCTGTCCGAGGCGATCGATGGGGCGGGCGCCGGGGCGCGCGCGGTGTTCGGCGTCATCCTCGGGACAGGATGCGGCGGCGGGATCGTGATCGACGGGCGCCTGTGGGCGGGGGCGAGCGGCATCGCCGGGGAGTGGGGGCATGCGCCGCTGCCCTGGCCATCCGGTGATGAACATCCCGGGCCTTCGTGCTGGTGCGGAAAGGCCGGGTGCCTGGAGACGTGGATCAGCGGGCCGGGTTTCGCGCGCGACCATGCGGCAGTGACCGGTCATGCACTGGCCGCCGAGGCCATCATCGCCGCACGCGACCAAGGCGATGCGGCTGCGCTTGCCTCGTACCGGCGGCTCGTGGAGCGCATCGCGCGCGGGCTTGCCTGCGTGATGAACATCCTCGACCCCGAGGTCATCGTGCTCGGCGGTGGTCTCTCCAACATCGGGGGGCTGCCAGAAGATGTCGAGGCGGCACTGCCGGCCTACGTGTTCAGCGACGCGGCCTCGGTTCGCGTCGTCCGCAACCGGCATGGCGATGCATCGGGCGTGCGCGGGGCGGCGTGGCTGTTTGCGTGAGGCCGCGCTATGATGCGGGCGCAACGGATGGTTCTGCTGATGACGGCGATGGCACTGCGCCCTCTGCTTCTTGTTCTCTGTCTGGTGTTCGCGGCGTGGTCGGCGGCAGCTGAGCCCGACAAGCGCATGCTAATGTCTGGCGGGTTGCAGCGCAGCTATGTTGTCCATGTGCCGGTGCGCGCGGTGGGGGCGGATGCGGCGCTGGTCGTGGTGCTGCACGGGTTAGGCGGCGATGGGGCGAATATCCTTGCGCAGGGGCGCTGGGTCGAGAAGGCTGATGCCGAGGGCTTCATCGTCGTGGCGCCCGAGGGCGTGCCGGAAGATCCCACGCGGCCGGCGCGCTTCTTCGGCAACAAGCGCAGCTGGAATTCCGGTCCGGCGACGGGTTCACCGGCCGAGGCGCGCGGGATCGACGATGTCGGCTTCATTGCTGGCGTGATCAAGGATGTGCAAGCCCGGCACCGGGTCGATGCGCGGCGGATCCATGTCACCGGATTTTCGAACGGTGCGGGGATGGCTTTCCGGATCGGAGCGGAGTTGCCGGAGGTTGTTGCGTCGATTGCGCCTGTGGCCAACGGCCTGCTGGTGCCCGTCGACACGCTGAGGCGTCCGGTTTCGCTGATGCTGGTATGGGGCGAGGCGGATCCGCTCAATCCGATTGCGGGCGGCCAGGTTGAACGCAATGGACGGGATGTGTTGCGACCTTCGGCTGAACAGTCCTGGCGACAATGGGCGCGGCTCCTGCGGTGCCCGACGGCGGCAAAGGTCGAGCGTCCTGTCCGGACGGTGACGCGGCAGGTGTTTGACGGTTGTGCGGGTGGCAGCGCGGCCGTGCTTGTCGGCATCGAGGGGCTGGGGCATCAATGGCCGGGCGGCCGCGTCGTGCTTCGCCTTGTGTCGGGGCCAGGGTCGGATGCCTTTGATGCGACGGCCGAGATCTGGAGTTTTTTCGTGGCGCATCCCCAGTTTCGGTGACGCGGTTGATTTGGCGGGGAAATGGGAGCACCATTCCCGGGACGTGCTTTTGAGGGGAGAGTGACACCATGCCCATTACGCTGCTTGCGGCCTCCGTGCTGGGGCTGATCCTTGTTCTGTTGAGCCTTGAGATCGTCCGGCTGCGCCTGAAGACCAAGGTCAGTCTTGGCACCGGTCCGGAGGAGCGCTCTGCGCTCGTGGTGGCGGTGCGCGCGCACGGCAATTTCGTCGAGCACGTGCCGCTGAGCCTCATCCTGCTGGGGTTGCTCGAGCGTGAGGCGGTGGGT
>JBEIFU010000009.1:0-22679 GCA_040382295.1 Alphaproteobacteria bacterium | reverse complement strand
ACCGGGATCGGAGCATGATCGAACTTGTTGCCTGTCTCGGCGGCATGGGCTTCGAGGCGCTTAAGGGGGCGGCGCCAGCGTTCGGCCGTGGCGGCAGCCTGCTTGGTTTGCACCAGCACCATCGTTCGCGATTGTGCTGTTTCGGAGGGGTGCAGGAGCGCGCCCTCGGGAGGCTTTTCTGTTCCGCGCTTCGACAGCAGAAGATACTTGGTCTTGTTTTCCGGCAGGTCCGGTGCGCCGAAGGAGTAGACATCGAGCAGCTCGAGCAGGTTCTTCAGCAGGCCTAGTATCTCGCCGACCGAACCGTGCCTGTCCCAACCATCTGCGTCCTGACGGCCGTCAAGAAGTCCGGCTGCGATGAGCACGGCTGGCACATTCAATTCGGAGATGGTGCCGGGCCTTGCGCCTGCGAGGTCAACATAGAGGGGAGTGCCTCCATAACCCTGCTCGCGCTGGGGGCGGCCGTGTCTCGGGCCTCCCCACTGCAGATCCTTCATCAGTTCGTTGCGCGAGATCTCCTCAAGAACGCGGAGCGGATTTCTTGTGTGCTCAAGCGTCGCCTGTGCCATGTCGGGCCTGACCAAGCGTCCGCGATATTGCTCCTCAGCCTGCGCGTTCACGAATATCCGCGTAAGGAACCGTGTGTAGATCTTTTTCGCGCGTTCGGGGGACAGTTCGCTCTTGCCATCGTCACGTGGGGAAAGGGCCCTGTATCGCTCAACGAATTCGTTCATGTACTGCTTGTGCGCGGCAAGCACATAGCTCACGGGCATGCACATCTGTGCATGGATCTCGAATTGACCTGATGCGAGCCCCTTCAACGTCGCGCCGTCCCACTGGGTTATCGAGTTATAGAAGGGGACGACGGCGAAATTGGCCTGCCCAGCCACGACGGCATCCAGAACATCGGCTACGGTTGTGCGAAACAACAAGTGGCCGATGCTGTTCGCATCCAGCATCTCGCGCATCGCGAGGTATGAATGTCCGCCGTCGCTTTCGGCGAAACTTACAAAGAGGTTGCGCTTGCTCACTCGCGTCCCCGATTCCAGTGGACACGGCTACCCCGGGGATGGGAGGGCCGGTCTCACTGCCCAGGCCGCAAAGTTAGCGTGATCGCGCGGGGAAAGCGAGTGTTCTCAACAGTTTAGCGAGCGTTTTTGCTTGTTGTTTTCGTTCACCTGCAGGCTGTGAGCAGCCTTCTTTTCGCGTCAAAGTATGAAGCGTGAAAGATCTGCATTCTTCGCCAATGCGCCAATTTCCCTCTGCACGAAAGTGCGATCTATCGTAATGCGTGCATTGCGACTGTCTGGCGCGTGAAAGCTTACCTCTTCCAGCACTCTTTCCATCACGGTCTGCAACCTCCGCGCGCCTATATTCTCGACGCTGGCATTCACCTCGGCAGCGGCATCGGCGAGGGCGTCGATGCCGTCTTCGGTGAATTCGAGATCGACATCCTCGGTTGCCATCAGCGCCTTGTACTGTCGAATGAGACTTGCTTCTGGTTCGGTCAGGATCCGACGGAAGTCATCGCGTGTGAGGGCCTGCAGTTCGACACGGATCGGCAGGCGTCCCTGCAATTCCGGCAGGAGATCAGACGGCTTGGCCAGATGAAACGCTCCGGAGGCAATGAACAGGATGTGGTCCGTCTTCACCGGACCGTGCTTGGTGCTCACGGTGGTTCCCTCGATCAATGGAAGCAGATCGCGCTGAACTCCCTCCCGGCTGACGTCTGCGCCGCCGCGCTGTGAGCCTTCGCGCGCGCATATCTTGTCGATCTCGTCGAGAAAGACGATACCATCGTTCTCTACTGTGCGGATCGCTTCCTGCACGAGCGCGTCGCTGTCGATCAGCCTGTCCGACTCTTCAGCAACGAGGGGAGCGTGCGCGTCTGCGACTTTCATCTTTCGCGCCCGCTGGCGCGGCCCGAAAGCCTTTCCCAGAACATCGTTCAGATTGATCATGCCAAGCTGTGCTCCCGGCATGCCTGGCAAGTCGAAGGCGGGCATTCCGGCGCCGTCATTCAATTGCAGCTCGATCTCCCTGTCGTCGAGATCGCCGTTACGCAGTTTGGAACGGAATGCATCGCGGGTGGCCTCCGAGGCGCTGGTGCCAACGAGGGCATCGAGGACGCGATCCTCGGCTGCTTTCTCGGCGCGAACCTTCACGTCCTTGTGGCGACGTGCCCTTGTTGCAGCAATGCCTATTTCGAGCAGGTCCCGGATGATCTGCTCGACGTCGCGCCCGACATAACCCACCTCAGTGAACTTGGTTGCCTCGATCTTGAGAAAGGGGGCTTCGGCGAGCCTCGCCAGACGACGCGAGATTTCTGTTTTCCCCACGCCTGTCGGACCGATCATCAAAATATTCTTTGGAAGAACTTCTTCCTTGAGACCTGAGGGCAGTTGCTGGCGGCGCCAGCGGTTGCGCAGGGCTATCGCTACAGCGCGCTTGGCGGCAGCCTGGCCCACAATGTGGCGGTCAAGTTCGGCGACGATCTCGCGTGGTGTCAGTGCGCTCATGGGCCTGTCAGAGAGTTTCGAGGGTAAGTTCATGGTTGGTGTAGACGCAGAGGTCTGCGGCAATCTTCATCGACCTGCGTGCGATTTCAGTGGCATCGAGGGCCATGGGGTAGAGGGCGCGCGCTGCTGCCAGGGCAAAGTTTCCCCCCGAGCCGATGCCGATGAGCCCGTCTTCCGGCTCCACCACGTCGCCGGTGCCTGAAAGGATCAGGCTTACATTCGCGTCGGCGACTGCGAGCATTGCCTCGAGCCGGCGGAGGTATCGGTCCGTGCGCCAATCCTTGGCCAGCTCGACTGCCGCGCGGGTCAGATTGCCAGGGTATGTCTCAAGTTTGCCCTCCAGTCTCTCGAAGAGGGTAAATGCATCTGCCGTGGCGCCTGCGAAGCCGGCAATGACCCGCCCGCCTGACAGGCGGCGCACCTTGCGGGCATTCGCCTTCATGACGGTCGGACCAAGGCTCACCTGACCGTCCCCCGCGACAACGACGCGGCCATCCTTGCGAACGGACAAGATTGTCGTTCGCCGCCATATCGCATCGCCCTCCGTAGCGTCAAATGTCGGCATTGCGTCTCCCCCTGTGCATTGTTAGGCCTTCCTCCTGCCAGGGGCCAGAGCCGCTGACGTTCCAAGAGGTTAAACTTACATGCGCAAAGCGACGCTCGAACGCAAGACGCGAGAAACGGAAATTTCCGTCAGTGTCGACCTTGACGGGACGGGAACGTTCGATGTCCGCACCGGCATCGGGTTTCTTGATCACATGCTTGAGAGTTTCTCCCGGCACTCCTGCATTGACCTTCACGTTCGCGCCAAGGGTGACGTCCATATCGACTTTCACCACACGACCGAGGACACAGCGATCGTTATCGGCCAGGCTATCGCAAAGGCGCTCGGGGCGCCGAAAGGGATCCGACGTTTCGGTTCCGCCCTCATTCCCATGGATGAGACACTGACGCGCTGTGCCGTCGATGTTTCCGGCCGCCCCTATTTCGTCTGGAAGGTCTCGTTCAGCAGGGCAAAGCTTGGAGAGATGGACACCGAACTTTTCAAGGAGTGGTTCCAGGCTCTGTCTCAGAGCGCCGGGCTTACGCTGCATATCGAAAACATCTATGGCGAGAACAACCACCATATTGCTGAGAGCTGCTACAAGGCGTGTGCCCGCGCGTTGCGCGAGGCGCTGGAGACCGATCCAAGGCTTGCCGGTGCTGTTCCCAGCACCAAGGGAACCTTGGGGGGATAGAGCTTCAAGAAGGTCTTCATGCGCGAGACGATTGCTGTCATCGACTATGGATCGGGGAACCTGCGCTCGGTCGAGAAGGCGTTACTTCGTGCTGTTGCCGATGAGGGGCTTTCGTGCGCCGTGAGCGTTACTGCGGATCCGCAAGAGGTCTTGAACGCATCCAGGATTGTGTTGCCGGGCGTTGGGGCGTTTGCAGACTGCATGCATGGGCTCGAGCGTGTTGCAGGATTGAGATCTGGCCTTGAGGAGGCTGTGGTTCGGCGCGGCCGTCCCTTCCTTGGCATTTGTGTTGGCATGCAGCTGCTCGCCGATCACGGTCTGGAACATGGTCGTTGCCAAGGTCTCGGCTGGATTCATGGCGAGGTGGTTCCCATCGTTCCCGTGGATGCAAGGCTCAAGGTTCCACATATGGGCTGGAACGAGGTTCTTTTTGCCCGCGCACATCCCGTTCTTTCGCACCTCGACGGGATCGAGGCCCCTCATGCCTATTTCGTGCACAGCTACCAGTTCCGCTGTGCGGATGATCGGGACTTACTGGCAACGACCGAGCATGGAGAGCTGCTGTGTGCTGCAATCGGTCGTGACAATGTCATCGGGACCCAGTTCCATCCCGAAAAAAGCCAAAAGTTCGGTCTCGCGCTGCTCGCCAACTTCATCCGGTGGAAGCCATGATCCTCTTTCCTGCCATTGACCTCAAGCAGGGCAAATGTGTCCGGCTGGTGCGGGGCGATATGGGCAGTGCGACAGTCTTCAATGATGATCCTGGTCAGCAGGCCGCCCATTTCGCTGCCCAGGGTTTTGAATGGCTCCACGTTGTCGACCTTGATGGTGCTTTTTCCGGCGACAGCATGAACGCTGATGGCATTCGCCGGATCATGGGTGCCTGCAACCTGCCGATCCAGCTTGGAGGGGGTATCAGATCTCTTGCTGCCATCGAGCACTGGCTGGATTTTGGTGTGCGGCGCGTGATCCTTGGAACGATGGCCATAACCCATGAGGCTGTGGTCAGAGAGGCAGCCCGACTGTTTCCTGGTCGCATTGTGGTGGGCATCGATGCGCGCGAGGGCCGCATCGCCATTCAAGGCTGGGGGGAGGGTACCGATATCAGCGCTGTCGATCTGGCGCGGCGTCTGGAGGATTGGGGTGTTGATGCCATCATCTACACGGATATTGCACGGGACGGGACAGGTGGCGGCCTGAACCTTCAGGAGACGGGTCTTGTCGCGAGCGCGACCCGCGTGCCCGTCATTGCGAGCGGGGGGGTTGGTTCTCTTGACGACTTGCGCAAGCTCAAAGCGCTGGCCAATACGAACATCGCTGGCGCCATCTGCGGGCGCGCCCTTTATGATGGCAGGGTTGATGCTGCAGAAGCCCTCGCTGTGATGCGCGGGGAGCGGTGATGCTGAAGATACGCGTCATACCATGTCTGGACGTCAAGGACGGTCGCGTTGTCAAAGGCGTGCAGTTCGAGAAGCTGCGTGATGCAGGTGATCCCGTTGAAGCTGCGCGTGCCTATGATGCCGCTGGAGCCGATGAACTCTGTTTCCTGGACATCACGGCCAGTCATGAACAGCGTGGCTCCATGCTCGATGTCATCCGTCGAACGGCAGATGTCTGCTTCATGCCGCTGACGGTTGGAGGCGGCGTGCGGAGCCTCGAGGACATGCGTGCGCTGCTTCTTGCTGGTGCAGACAAGGTGTCCATCAATACGGCTGCTGTTCAGCACCGCGAGATTGTCAGGCAAGCGGCTGAGAAATTCGGGTCACAGCTTGTGGTCGTCGCGATTGATGCCCGCGAGGTCGCGGGCGGCGGCTATGAGATCTTCACGCATGGTGGGCGTAACGCCACGGGGATCGATGCTGTTTCATACGCAAAGGAAGTCGTGGCGCTTGGCGCAGGCGAGATCCTGCTCACATCGATGGATCGGGATGGAACCCGCAAGGGCTATGACCTTGCGCTGACGCGCCTTGTTGCCGACGCTGTGGGTGTGCCTGTCGTGGCCAGCGGCGGTGTGGGCCACGTCGATCATCTGGTCGATGGGGTCCGCGAGGGTCATGCGAGCGCAGTTCTGGCGGCGTCGATCTTTCACTTTGGTGAGGTCTCTGTCGCGCAGGCCAAAGCGCGCCTGCGCGCATTCAATATTCCAGTGCGCCTGTGACCAATATGTTTTCCACAGGGCCGGAATGGTGGAGGCCTACTTGCCGGGCAAGCACAACATCCTGTGTGGATGACAGTTTTATGTAAGTAAGATGACATTTGCGTATCGGTGTCCGACGACCGAGGATCTGACGAAGACCGCTGACCGGACCCGAGGCTCATGCATCAGGAATCAGAACTCAAATTCGTGGGGCACCAGGACACTTTGGCTTCCCTGCGACAGTCGCCGCGATTCCTGCAGCTTGCCGGTCATCGCGGCGCATCGACCGTGCCGCGTCGGGCGGTTTACTTTGACACGTCGGATCATGCCCTGCGTCAGGCCGGATACGTCCTGCGCGTGCGAGGCGAGGGCAATGTCCATTTCCAGACCCTGAAGAAGATCGGGACAGGGGAGCTCGTTACCCGCCCTGAGTACAAATCTGAGGTGTCGGGAACGACACCGGAGCCTGGCTCGATCCCCGACAGTCGTGCCCGCTGGAGGGTCACCCACCTGCTTGCCGGTCGAGCGCTGGAGCCGATCTTTGAAGTCGACACGCGCCGGACCCGCGTGCTGCTCAGCCCCTCTCGCAATGTCGAGGTGGAGGCCGCGATCGATACAGGCGAAATCAGGCTTGCAGGTGACCAGCAACGCTCGCTTCCGGTCAGCGAGGTCGAATTCGAGCTCGTTCGTGGCAGCATGGGCGACCTGCTTTCCACAGCTAGGGAACTTACGCAGGGGTTGCCTCTTACGCTTTCGTTCCTGTCTAAGCCGGAACGTGGGTTCAGGCTGGCGGCTGACGAGTCCCGGGATCCCTACAGGTCCACAAAGATCAATCTTCGAGGCCTGCATTCAGGGGATGATGCCGTGGCGGCGATAATCGCAAGCTGCCTCAGGCACCTTCTCAACAACATGGATGCCGTTGTGGAGGGGCGTGATCCCGAGGGTGTGCATCAGATGCGAGTGGCCCTGCGAAAGCTCAGGGTTGCCTTCTCCCTGCTTTCCCGCGAGCAGCGAGAAGCCATCGCGCCTCTCATCGAGGGCTCGAAAAAAATTGCGGCGGCGCTCGGGGCTTCGCGCGACAAGGAGATCCTCCTTACGGAGCTGACGCTGCCGGTTGCCCGGCAGCTTGCGCGGGAAGGTGAGTTTGTCGGCATTGTCCAGAGCATGGAACGCGCCCGAGATGAAACACTGCAGGCTGCGATCGATTGCCTGAAGTCGGAGACATTCAGGCGCTTTGTGCTTGAACTGGCTGCCATTACCCAGCAAAGACCGTGGCTGGCCCATCCAGCCTCTCTGCGTTCGATGGAGGCCGATGTCCGCAGCTTTGGCATGAAGAAAATGGATCGCAGGATGCGACAGTGCCGCAAGGCTCTGAGACGGGCTGCGAAACTCAAACCACCCGAGCTTCATGATCTGCGCATCAAACTCAAGAAACTTCGGTATACCCTCGAGTTTTTCGAAAGTGTCGATGACCGCAGACCCAAAAGCGCGGTGCTCAAGCGAGTAAGCCAGATTCAGGACCTTCTCGGAGACATGAACGACATTCTTGTGGCGAGGCCGCAGTTGCGGTCCATCATCGCCGGTAGCAGGGGTGCGGATGATGGGTCGGCGGTGTCACTTGCTGGCGGCATGCTGCTGGGGTGGCACGGACGGAGATATGTCGCCAAGCGACGGCGCGCTCGTCGATGGATCCGGGACTTGGCTGATTGCAAGGCTCTGCGCAAATCCAGTTAGACGTTGAGCAGCAAATGCTGTCGCTCCCAGGGGCTGATCACCTGCTGATAGGCGTCGTGTTCGGAGGCCTTCACATCGGAGTACAAGTCCACAAAAGCGGCTCCCAGAAGGTCGCGCATGTCGGAGGAGTTTCGGAAGCGCTGTATGGCATCAAGCAAGTGACGGGGAAGCTGATACTTCATTGACTCGTAAGCGTTTCCCTCCATCGGCTTTGTCGGCATAAGGTTCTGGACCATGCCGAGGTAGCCGCACGCCAAGGTCGCAGCTACAGCCAGATAGGGGTTTGAGTCTGCGCCGGGAACCCTGTTCTCGATCCTGCGGTTCTTCTGTTCGGACTCCGGCACCCGCAAACCGACGGTGCGGTTCTCGTGGCCCCAATGTGTATTGACGGGCGCTGAGAGGTAACGGACCAGCCTGCGGTAGGAGTTTACGTATGGCGCGATGAGCGGCATGGAGGCCGGCAGGTACTTTTGCAGCCCTGCAATGTAGGAGAGAAAGAGCCTGGTGTCCTTCCCGTTCTTGTTGGCGAAGAGGTTCTTGCCGGTTCGATGATCGACGATGCTCTGATGAATATGCATCGCGCTGCCCGGTTCCTGCTCGTAGGGTTTGGCCATAAAGGTTGCATAGATGTCGTGACCCAAGGCAGCCTGACGAACCGTTCGCTTGAAAAGGAACGTCTGATCGGCCAGCTGTAGCGGGTCGCCGTGGTAGAAGTTGATCTCGCACTGGGCCACGCCCTCTTCATGGATCAGACTGTCAATTCCGATCTCCTGGGCGTCGCAGTAGTCGTAGACGTCTTCGAACAAGGGGTCGAATTCGTTCACGGCGTCGATGGCATAGGCTTGACGGCCTGTCTGGGGGCGACCGGACTTTCCGGCTGGTGGCAGCAGGGGATAGTCGGGATCAATGTTCTTCTGTGCGAGATAGAATTCGAGTTCGGGCGCGACAACCGGTTTCCAGTTTTTTTCGCGGAACTTCAGGAGGACTTCCTTGAGGATTTGCCGCGGGGCCAGCTTATTTGCTGCTCCTCGCCGATCGACACAGTCGCAGATCACCTGTGCGGTCGGCTCGCGGTACCATGGCACAATGCGGATCGTGTCGGCATCCGGTACCAGGATCGTGTCCGGTGACTGATAGGTGAGGATCTCCGTGTCAGCATCGGCGCCAGTCACCATCTGTCCGAAGACACTCTCCGGCAGCCGCAACGTGTCATTTTCGAGGCCGGAGAGAAACTTGCTGGTCGGCAATATCTTCCCGCGCGCGATGCCAGCCATGTCAGGCACAAGCAGCTCCACCTCAGTGATGCGGCGCTCCTTGATCCATTCCTTCAGTTCTGCCCGGCTTCTCGACATCGTCTTTTCCTAATTACTCCTCAAGCGCGCATCGCCCGGCCAAAGGCCGACAGAATGGCTGCAGAGAAGCTGTCTTCCCAAAACTTCCATTCCGGATGCCACTGGACCCCGAGCGCAAACTGGCGCGCTTCGGCTGGCCTTATTGCCTCTATGGTCGTGTCTGGTGCTGTAGCCTCGACAAGCAATCCTGTTCCCAGGCGATCGATGCCCTGTCCATGCAGCGAATTCACCCTGACGGTTGTTCTGCCTGCCAGAGGCTGCAGCAATCCGTTGGGCTCAAGCGAAATCTCATGGGCGTGTGCGTATTGTTCATCCAGAGACGCCGACTTGTCTTCCCTGTGATCGAATCTGCCGGGGACCTCTTGAAGGTGCTGATGCAAAGAGCCGCCGAATGACACATTCATTTCCTGAAAGCCGCGACAAATGGCGAGGAGAGGTTTTTCCTGCTCTATCGTGCGCCTGATCAGGGGAAGCGTGGTGACGTCGCGCCGATGGTCGAGCAATACACCGTCCCTGCAATCCGCGCCGCCATAAGTCTTCGGGGAAACGTTGGAAGGTGAGCCAGTGAGGAAAATTCCATCCACCATGGACAGGATTTCATCTGTTGCGATCGGATCCTGGAGAACGGGGATGAGAACCGGGGTCGCACCTGCTCCCTCGCGTACGGCGAAAGCGTATTTTTCACCGACTGCGTGAAAGGGGTGCGGCCCGATCATGCGGTGGTCGCAGGGAATGCCGACAATTGGTCGCGATCTGCGGTTCATGCGCTTTCGCTAGCACCGCTTCGCCGATGTCAGCAAGAAGCGGCAAAATTAATCATCTTTCCGGCCGAAACGGTCAACGTCACGCAGCACGAACAACTCCGGTGCCAGCGCCACTTCCGTCTGGGGTGCCTTCAACGCGACTATAGTCTGCAAGCCTTGCGCATCCGTAATGATCCACTGTGCGATTTCAATCGAGGGGTATCTGAAGATCAGCGTGACCTGCCCCTTGAGCGCTCCGCTTTTTTCCGTCGCGGTGACCCTTAACGATCCGGCCTGACGTTCAACCGCGGTTACCCGAGGGTCGCGGCTCAGGTCCAGGTTCTCTCGCAGAATTATGTTGAGGGGGTTGTCGACAAGCGGGTAGCGGTCGACGGTTTTCAGCTTCTTGTTGGCGACAGCGATGGTTACACCATCGGACACAATCAGGTAGGGGCTGGGGGAGGCGTATTCGAACCGCAGTTTTCCGGGCTTGCGCGCGTAAAGCGTTCCCTGATCAAGTTCACCATTCGGTCCAACTTGCACGAAGCTGGACTTCAGGGAGTTCATGGCGTTGAGGTAGGAAGATACTTTCGCCAGATCTGCAACATCCTGGGGCTTCAACGGGGCTGCTGCCGCGGGTCCAAGACATAGCAAAACTGCGAATAGCGTCATCGATCTGAGCATGTTTACCACTTTGCCCTGCTCCTGAACTTCAGGCTGCCTTCCTAGGCCCCAACTGTGTCAAAAGGAAGGGTAAACGCGGATTGCTTGTCCTGTCGATGGGCGTTTTCCTGCACGGTGGCATTAACTGGGCGACATGAATTCAGTGGGGGAGTGTGCGATGAAAGGTTCCTTGCAAGACCTGGTTCTTGATCCAGCAGGTCCTCTTGGATTGAGGGAAGAGTTCTTTCTGAACGCCGTCGTTGAGATCGGTGGGTTTGTGCTCGGTGCCCTGGTGTTTTCCATCCTCGTTCCGCTCATCATTGAAACGCGGCAGAGCGCGCGCTGGCGACCGGCCCGGCAGAACCTTGGGCAGGAACTGATGTTGTTGCACCTTGAGTTTGGGGATGCGCTCTCGCGGTTCCTGAATTCGCCGGAGGGGCCGTCACGGGTGCGCGCCGCGGGCGCCGTGGATCATGCCTTTCGGGCTATTCCCGCCATGACGGGCTTGTTTGGCTATGCGCTGACGGCCGCTATATCGCGAGAGGTGAATGACTACATTCGAAGCCTGCGTGCCATCCGCGACTGGGCGCACGTTGCGGCGCATCCTGAAGACATAGTGTTCGCATCGGCTGAGCGTCGAGTGCCCCAGTCCCGAGACATGTTCGCGCGCGCGAACCGCGAGTTCGCCGATGTGGTATCGGTCCTGGGACTAGCGTTCACGCCTGATGTCTGCTGGCCCCGCGATCTTGAAGACGGGTTGGCAGGTGCGTACGACGCCTCGCAACCCGGCTGAGTTGACGCGGGTCAGATTTTTCGGTCCTACGGGCCCCTTCCGGAGTGGTCACTGACCAGTATCTCGCGCTTGCCTGCATGATTGGGCGCTGAGATCACGCCCTCTTCTTCCATCTTTTCGATAATGCGTGCGGCACGATTATATCCGATCTGGAGCCTTCTCTGGATGTAAGACGTCGACACCTTTCGGTCGCGGGCGATGATGGCGACGGCCTGGTCGTAGAGATCGTCGCCGCTGCCTTCGCCTTCAGTGTCAAGCTGGCCTCCCGGGTCGGCCTCTTCAGGTTCCTCGGTGATGGCGTCGAGATAGGAGGGCTCGCCCTGAGTCTTCAGGTAACTGACCACCGCTTCCACTTCCTCGTCGGACACGAAAGGCCCGTGAACGCGACGAATGCGCCCGCCACCCTCCATCAGAAGCATATCGCCCTGTCCAAGCAACTGCTCGGCGCCCTGCTCACCAAGAATCGTGCGGCTGTCGATCTTCGTGGTGACCTGAAAGGAGATGCGTGTCGGGAAGTTGGCTTTGATTGTGCCCGTTATCACGTCGACCGACGGACGCTGGGTCGCCGTGATGATGTGAATTCCTGAAGCGCGTGCCATCTGGGCGAGGCGCTGCACCGCAGCCTCGATATCTTTTCCGGCGACCATCATGAGGTCTGCCATTTCGTCGATGATGACCACAATGTAGGGCATATGCTCGAGCGGCAGCGTTTCCTCCTCGTAGAGGGGCTCTCCGGTCTCGCTGTCGAAACCCGTCTGTACCCTGCGGTTGAGGCTTTCGCCCTTCAGCTTTGCCCTCTCGATGCGCTCGTTGTAGCCCTTGATGTTGCGCACACCCATTTTCTGCATGCGCCGGTACCTGTCCTCCATTTCCCGGACAGTCCATTTGAGTGCAACGATCGCCTTCTTCGAGTCTGTTACTACTGGAGCCAGAAGATGCGGTATGCCGTCATAGGCTGAAAGCTCCAGCATCTTCGGGTCGATCATGATCAGCTTGCACTGATCGGGCGACAGTCGATAGAGGAGCGACAAGATCATCGTATTTATCGCTACGGACTTGCCTGATCCCGTCGTACCCGCGATGAGGAGGTGAGGCATGCGCGTCAGGTCAGTGACAACGGTTTCGCCGCCAATGTTCTTGCCCAAGGCCAGGACCAGATCGAGCGCTTCGCTCTCATACTCCTTTGTCGAGAGAAGCTCTCTCAGCAGGACCCGTTCGCGCCGCTGGGTTGGCAGTTCGATGCCAATCACGTTCTTGCCCGGGACAACTGCAACACGCGCCGAAACGGCACTCATGGATCTTGCAATATCCTCGGCCAGAGAGATCACGCGGCTGCCTTTTACGCCGGCGGCAGGCTCGAACTCATACAGTGTAACGACAGGACCTGGCAGGACCTGGATAATCTGTCCCCGCACGCCGTAATCCGCAAGAACGCTCTCAAGCATCCTGGCATTCTGCTCCAGCGTTTCATCGGATTCCTTGATGCCGTGGCTGCCCTTGTTCTGCTTCAGCAGGTGGAGTGACGGGCGATTATACTCAGAGTGGGACGGACTCCTTTGGGATGTTGAGGCCTGGCGTGGCTCTGCTGAAGCCGACCTTGTGTGGCTTGTGCGTGTGACGCGCAGTTCCCGGATTGGCAGGGCCATGGGAGCAAATGCGTCATCGTCAGTTGTGTGGTGGTCAAGTTCAGGCAGGATTGCCAAGTGGGGCTCGACCCGTGGCTGACCCTGACCAAGCTTCATCATCGCGGCGATCCGGTCTTTCGTCTGGATCAGGAAAACCCAGAGACGATCGAACCCAGCCCGCAGCGGTATTGCAGGCATCGAGACCTTGAATGGGTTCAATCCGATCGCCCAGCTCATCAACATGGACCCTGCGATGCCGGCGAACATGCCCGTCAGGATACCAGGGGTGGGGATCCCGATCGAACCTATGGTCCCCGAGATCGCATTGAAGAGTGCGTTGCCGATGGCACCGCCGGTCGCGATGGGCTGATCGGTGAACAGGGGCGCGGGAAGGAGGCCAGCGCTTGCGGCGAGAGCTATGACTGACAATAGCCAGCAGAGGATACGCGAGGTGAGTCTCAGGCCAATCCTGCCATCAACCAGCCAGATGCCCCAGAGAAGGGGCGGCACAATGGCCAGCACGCTGGTCATGCCTATTGACTGGAACAGGAGGTCAGCCGTCGATGCACCCCATGCGCCTAACGCGTTTGCGATCGGTGCTGCGCTGGCGTTGTTCCAGCTTGGATCATTGGCGTCGTAGGTTGCGAGCGCGATAGCACATCCCAGAGCGACGATGATCATCGACAAGCCGGCAAGCCGCAAACAAAGTCGGCGGACTGCTATCGCCAGTGCATTCCTCCAGCCCGTCCATTCCTCCGGAAGGATCGGGATCCGCTCGAAGGAAGCGAAGGTGCGGGATACGTTATTGAATTGGCCCATGTCGATACTCGATGAAGCTTGTCTGGCAGTTGTCGTCGCCAGACGCTTCTTCAAAGGGTTTTCGCAAGTCTATCAAGTGCCTCATCCGTCGTTGCAAAGTCGTTAACCAGCGCAACGCGAATGAAGGATTTCCCGGGATTCCCGGCGGGCGTATCTCTAGAAAGATATTCTCCTGGCAGGACCTTCAGCCCTGCGTCGCGCCAGAGCCGCCGTGCGGTCTGTGCTCCGTCTCCCACATCGAGCCAGAGAAAGAATCCTCCATCTGGAACACGCAGAGGGATACGATTTGATAGTATCGACTTCGCGCGCTCGAATTTTTTCCTGTAGAGGCCGCGGTTGTCTTCCACGTGTTGCTCATCTGCCCATGCCTTCTGGGAGACTGCTGCAAGGGGAAGAGGAAGCTGTGGTCCTGCAACGTTTCGGAACTCCCTGAAGCGGGCAATGAAATCCGCGTCGCCTGCGATGAAGCCCGATCGAAGGCCAGCGAGGCTTGAGCGCTTTGACAGGGAGTGGAAGACCAAGAGCCTCTTGAAGCTGCTTGTGGTCTCCTGCCGCACGGACAGGGCACCACAGGGCGGTGTGTCGACATAGATTTCCGAGTAGCACTCGTCGGCGAAAATCGTGATGTCATGCGCATCCGCGAGTGCAAATAATCTGCGCCAGTAGGCCTGATCGGCGGCAGCGCCCTCCGGGTTCGACGGAGAGCAAATGTAGATGGCTGCCGTGCGGGCAAGCAGTTCAGCGGGGAGGCTCTCGAAGTCCGGGAGGAAGCCTGTTTCCCTGGTCGCGTTGACAAACACTGCTTCGGCGCCGAAAGACAATGCCGCGGCTGCGTAGCATTGATAGAATGGATTGGGGATGAGGATGGCCGGTCTGGTTGTCGACGTCTTCCTGCTAATGGCAATGAAGGCCGCGCTGAACAGGCCTTCTCGCGTTCCTACAAGCGGCAGAACCTGCGCGTTGGGGTCAATACTGCCAGACAGGGTGAAGCGACGCTCGAGCCATGCCGCAATTGTTCGTCGCAGTGTGTCAGGGCCGATAATCGGCGGGTATCTGCCAAACTCTGGCAGGTGCTCCGACAATGTACTGCCGACGAAGCCCGGGATCGGATGTTGCGGCTCCCCCACGTGCATGTTGATGGGGGACATTCCAGGTTGAATGCCAGCGAGAAGGTCATTCAACTTGGTGAATGGAGAGATCGGCTGGCCTGATAGGGATGTCATTCGCAAATCGCAGCTTTCTTGCGCTTGCGAGTATAGAGGCACCTTGGTTGTCGCCAAAGTGCCCCTTGTGCTCCTCGGTCAGTGAATTCTCTCGCCGTGTTGCGTCAGATCCAGACCTTCCCGCTCGTCCTCCGCGGAGACGCGCAGCCCCATTGTGATGTCGATGATCTTCAGGACAATGAATGTGACCACTGCGCAGTAGAGGCCTGCATAAATCAATCCTTCAAGTTGCACTACGATCTGTCCCGGATTGCCATCGATGGCGCCCTTGCCAAGGCTGTTCACTGAAGACACGGCAAAGACGCCGGTCAACAGTGCGCCAACTGCGCCGCCGATCCCATGGACGCCGAAGGCGTCCAGAGAGTCATCATAGCCGAGCTTGTGCTTCAACCAGACTGCGCCTGCATAACAGACCGCGCCAGAGACGAGCCCGATCACGATGCTGCCCGAGGGTTCAACAAATCCGGCTGCTGGCGTGATGGCCACAAGGCCTGCGACAGCGCCGGAAAGCATGCCAAGGACACTGGGCTTCTTCTGGAGGATCCACTCGACGATCATCCACGAGAGGGCTGCAGAGGCGGTCGCAATCTGCGTGTTTGCCAGAGCGATGCCTGCCAGTGCGTTGGCTGCCACGGCTGAGCCAGCATTAAAGCCGAACCAGCCCACCCAGAGCAGGGAGGCGCCGATCAGGGCGTAAAGCAGGTTATGGGGGGACATATTCTCCTGCCCATATCCAATACGCTTCCCGAGAACCACTGCGCATACCAAGCCGGCGATTCCGGCGTTGAGGTGGACGACAGTTCCACCCGCGAAATCAAGCACGCCCTTGCCGCCGAGGAAGCCGCCGCCCCATACCCAGTGGGCGACGGGGCAATAGACAAGCAAAACCCATGCAGCAGTAAAGACCATCATGGAAGAGAATTTCATGCGGTCGGCGAAGGCACCGCAAATGAGAGCTGGTGTAATGATGGCGAACGTCATCTGGAACGTCATGAAGACGGACTCCGGTATGGAGGCCGCAAGGCTGTGGGCTACCTCGTTGCCCATGCCATTAAGCAGAATACGTTCCGTTCCTCCGATCAAAGCGTGGCTATCTCCGCCGTTGGTGAATGCGAGCGAGTAGCCGATGACGGCCCACAGCACTGTGACGAGAGCCGCAATCGCGAAGCTCTGTGCGGCTGTGGCGAGTATGTTCTTCTTACGCACCATGCCGGAGTAGAACAATGCAAGGCCGGGTATCGTCATCATCAGCACAAGGGCCGTGGAAGTGAGCATCCATGCCGTGTCGCCGGTGTTCAGCGCAAGGGCTACTGCGTGGGCTGGCAACGCCGGGGCAGCTGCTGCCGCATCGGTTGCCTGCGCTTCAGGTGGCGGTGCCAGGTCGGCCAGCGCCGTTGCTGCGGACAGTATCGTGATGAGAGATGAAGCCACAATGGCTTCCATCCTGCGGTTCCAAGTCATGTCTGGGATCCCTTCGATTGGATTCTAGAGAGCGTTTGCGTCGGTCTCGCCCGTGCGGATGCGGACGACGTGGTCGACGGTCGAAACGAAAATCTTACCGTCACCGATCTGACCCGTCCGGGCATGATTGGTGATGCAGTCCACCACCGCATCAGCCTGTTCAGCCCTGACGGCAACTTCGAGCTTCAATTTGGGCACGAAGCTGACGGCGTACTCGGCGCCGCGATAAACTTCGCGGTGCCCTTTCTGGCGGCCGAAGCCCTTCGCTTCGGTGACGGTAAGCCCCTCCACGCCCATGGCGACGAGTGCTTCCCTTACCTCGTCGAGCTTGAATGGCTTTATAATCGCGGTGATCAACTTCATGCTGACATGCCTTGCCTGGAGGTTGCGACATGTCATGTTCACGTGATTCATGGCCTCTGTAATGCTTGTTCTCGTGGCAAGCGGCCCTTCGGACTGCCGACTATTTGTGCAATTAACTTCTTGGGCGTCGCGAAGGAAGATTGGTTGGCTTGATGAGAGCGCCTATAAAGGTTGGGCATGAGTGTCCGGGAGAATTGTGAAGTTGTCGTCGTGGGTGGAGGCATGGTCGGCCTCACGCTCGGTGTTGCGCTTGGCCGGGCAGGGGTGGAAACGATCGTCATCGATGCCGCCAATCCGGTGCAGGCGGCGGGTCTTGCCTTTGATGGACGGGTCAGCTCGCTTGCGCCTGCGTCCTGCCGCATGCTTGAGGCGCTTGGCCTGTGGGAACTCATCGAGCGCGACGCGCAGGCGGTTCTCGACATCGTTGTTGGCGACGGCACGGTTCGTGATGGTGCATCTTCCGCCATGCTGCATTTTGACCATCGCGACCTTGGGCCCCAGCCACTGGCTCACATGGTGGAGAACAGGCATTTCAAGGCGGCTCTCGATTACTGTGTCCGGCAGCAAGTTTCATTGAAAGTCTGGGCTCCCTCGCGCCTTGCTTCGCTGCGGGTCGACGGTGGGGCCGTCGAGCTCAACACGCATGAGGGGCATGAGGTTCGGGCACGGCTGTGCATTGCCGCTGATGGCCGCGACTCGCAGGTGCGACAGGCTTGTCATATTCCCACCCATGGTTGGCGTTACGGGCAAAGCGGTATGGTGACGACCGTAGAGCATGAACTGCCCCATCGTGGCGTAGCGCATGAGTTGTTCCTCGAGGGTGGACCATTTGCCATCCTGCCCATGAAGGGTAACCGGTCGTCCGTCGTCTGGAGTGAGAGCGAGACCCTTGCCACTTCTTTCATGGCTCTTCCCGATGAAGAGTTTGCAACGGAGCTGGGAATCCGGTTTGGTGACCATCTCGGCGCTCTTCGTCTCACAGGCCCGCGCTGGTCTTACCCGCTGTCGTTGTGTCTTGCCGAGACCTATGTTGCGGATAGGGTCGCGCTTGTGGGAGACGCTGCGCATACGGTGCATCCGCTTGCAGGCCAGGGCTTGAACTTAGGGCTGCGGGATGTCGCTGCTGTTGCGGAAACGATTGTCGATACCCGGCGGCTTGGTCTGGATATAGGTGCCTCTGACCGCCTTCAGCGTTATCAGGCGTTGAGGCGCACAGATAATGTGGTGTTTGCCCTTTCGCTCGATGCGCTCAACAGGCTCTTTTCGAATGATATCGCAGCGCTGCGCGCGCTGAGACGGTTCGGGCTCGATCTTGTCGATGGGCTGGGTCCGCTGAAAATGATGTTCATGCGCCAAGCCGTTGGTGAAGGGGCAATGTTGCCCCGACTGATGCGGGGAGAGCCGTTCTGAGTATTTGCCTTCAGCGGCGCTCACCGTCGATGGTGTCCGACGATCTGCGGCCTGCGAGACGGTTGCCAAGCTCCCGGTCCAGATCCTTGTAGAAGCTGCGTGCCTCCGACAGCACGTGATGCCAGCGCGCGGCTTCTGCCTCGGCTCGGGTCGGGAAACTGCTTCCTCCCCATATGAAAGTTCCTGGGCGTTCGGGGAGCTGCGCGACTGCGGGCGTGTCTTCGTTGATTTGCTCAACGGATTGCCTGAAGTGCGAGTTCGGGTTGGCGCGGTCATACATGGCCTGCAGTTCCGCGTGACGACGCCGCTGCTCATGGTGCTTTGCCCAGGCGCGGAAGTGATGCCCCCAAATGCGCCACCCGACCATCGATGCAGCCAGCAGGAGTATGTGCCAGTACTCGCCTATGGCCTGCGAAAGCATCAGGCGTCTCTGCTCGACTGGCTGGCATCAAGGCGCGCTTCGTACGCTGACCAGCGTGCTGATTGCTCCTGGCCAAGCTGATGCAGGTAGCTCCAGGAGTATAGCCCCGTATCATGACCGTCATCAAAGACGATCCTGACCGCGTATTGGCCCACGGGCTCCATCGCAGAGATCGATACCTGGCGCTTCCCTGTCACGAGCTTTTTCTGACCTGAGCCGTGTCCTTGGACTTCGGCGCTCGGGCTCTCGATACGGAGATATTCTGCCGACAGGTTGAAAACCGATCCGTTATCAAAACTGATACGCAGCATGCGCTCGGCTCTGCTGAAAGCAAGATGGAGCGGCCACGGTGAGGCCTCTGTCACCTCGGTTCTCCGTCCTTCAGTTCGCGTGCTTCATCCACGACGAGGATCGGGATCCCATCCCGAATGGGATATGCGAGGTGCGCAGCGGTTGAGACAAGCTCTTCACGTTCCGCATTGTATTTCAGTGTTCCCTTGGTCACCGGGCAAACCAGGATCTCAAGCAGGGCTGGATCAATCATCCGTTTTGGGCGGGGCAACTGCTCGTTGGTGGTCACTGAACCGTTCCCTCTGGTCCTGCGGATCCAGCTGCATTCATCTCGATCAACGCCATCAGCAGGTTTGCACGATCGGTGAGTGTTCCGGACTCCAGAAGTGCCTGTTTCTCGGCCGGCGTGAATGGACACACCATGGCGAGAGAATTGACAAGAAGCGATCCTGGCAGCTCCTCGATCGTTGGCCAGAGACTTTCCAGTTTATGCTTACCCAGGAAGCCCCTCATCCCGAGTTCCAAGCGCCTGCGATCAAAGGGCGTGTCGTCGTCGGTTCTTTCCATGTCAGCGAGATACTCGGCATAATCCGCCTTGATCATGCGATAGAGCCCCGGCGCTGCGATCTCTTCGTGGACCCGGAACCTGCAGACGCCAGACAAAACGATTGAATAGGTGCCGTCCGACGCTTCGTTCCAGGATGTCAACCTTCCGAGGCACCCTACTGAATAGAGCCTGGGCAGCTTGCCAGCAGCTGACACCGGCTGGATCATCCCGATATGACGCGATGTGCCGAGTGCGTCGTCGGTCATCTCGAGATATCTGGGCTCGAAGATACGCAAGGGGAGCCTGCCTCCGGGAAGAAGAAGCGCCCCTTCGAGCGGGAACACCGGTATCGTCTCGGGAAGGACCCTGGCCGCACCCATTTCAGGAAAACAACAGGTTGGAGAGCTTGCGGCGCCCTGTCTTCACGATCGGATCGGCAGCGCCCAGCGCATCGAACAGGGTAAGGAGTTGCTGTCGCGCGGCCCCATCATTCCAGTTCCTGTCGCGACGGAGGATTTCCAGGTACTCTTCGATCGCGGGTTCAGACTGGCCTGCGCCAGCGAGTGCGCCTGCCAGTTCGAAGCGTGCCTGAAGATTGGTTGGACTTGCCTCAACCCGCGCCTTGAGTGTCGACAGGTTGTCGTCGGCAGGTGCCTGATCGCGCAGCTTGATTTGGGCGGCGAGGGCGACGATCGCCTCGTTGCCCTGATGCTCAGGTGGCACGAGCTGAAGTGTTTGACGGGCGCGATCAATGTCGCCACTGGCGAGGTAGCACTTCGCAATGCCGCCAAGTGCAGCCGGGTTCTGGGGCTCTTCTCCAAGAATGCGCGCATAGGCCTGGGCTGCGGTTCCCAGGTCACCGGCGTCGAATGCCTCTGCTGCGATTGCAAGAAGCTCGTCTACAGGTGACGGACCCGTGTTGCCTGCCAGGCGCTTGATGAAGTCTCTTATCTCTGACTCCTTCATTGCGCCGACAAATCCATCGACGGGCTGGCCGTTGCGGAATGCGTAGACGGCCGGGATCGACTGAATGCGAAGTTGCGCCGCGATGCGCTTGTTCTCATCGATGTTGATCTTGACCAACCGCACCGCGCCCTTGGCTTCCCGGACGGCCTTCTCGAGTAATGGCGTCAGTTGCCGGCATGGGCCGCACCAAGGCGCCCAAAAATCCACCAGAACCGGGACTTCCCGCGATGCCTCAATGACGTCGGTGACAAAGGTCCGCTCCGAGGTGTCCCGGATCAGACCGTCAGGCGTCGCGCCGGGGCTCGTGCCTGCATTGCCAATGATTGTCTGCATGGCCTGTGTTCTCTCGCTTTCAGCATCCAACATGGGGTGCGAGGGCTGAAATGCCAAGCACTGCCCAAACCTGGGTTTTCGGGCTTATAACCATGTCCGGCTTGGCCGAAAAGCATGGTGGCGGGGTTAGCGTACAGCCTCAGAATCGTGTTGCAACGATCGGTTGTTTCAGTCATAACCCACGGCCTTAACGAGGGCGCGGGCTGCAGGCTTGGCGCCCTGGAGCGCGGGCGTAGCTCAGGGGTAGAGCATAACCTTGCCAAGGTTAGGGTCGGGCGTTCGAATCGCCTCGCCCGCTCCAAAATTCATCAAGTAAATCATAGACTTACTGTTGGACTCTTTTGGTCTCAGAATGGGGCTAGGGCCGGCTTGTGGCCTTTTGAGGCAGGGACCGTGCAGGTTCACCGGGCGATCACGTAGATCTCGTCCATCATGAACCGCGCACCTGGCGTGGCGGGCTCCATGTCCAGCCTGATCCGCGCAATCCGGTCGCGTGCAAGGTCTGCCGGTGCCGACAAATCCATCGCCCGGAATGTCACGCCAAGCGTGACCGGATGCATGATCTGGCGAACCGTGCGCCCTGCTTCGTCCAGCAATGTCAGCCGGAGGGTCAGTCGCGCTGACCGATCTGCTCTGAACAAGCCGCCATAGTGCAGGCTATGGCGTGATTTGCGCATGTTTGGCGGGACGATTGTCTCCTGCGAGACGAAACTGTCCTTGCACGTCGTTGAACATGTGATGGTCAACGCCATGTTCTTTGCAGCAAGCCCGGATGGTGCCGCGCCTGCTGTCTGCGGTATGCGCCACCCGTCGAGCCGCCCATGGGCAAACGTTGGATTGTGCAGCAGATTGGGCGCGCCATTCAGTGGCCAAGGTGGTCCTATGACATCCGGCAGGTAGGGCACGGCCTGCTGGATGACATGCGTCGTATCGCGGCAATCCGTTCGGCGATAAATGACGCCATCGCGCTCCAGTGTCGTTGCATCGTTGCACCCATGCGCCTTGACCGTCACGTTCCCGCGTTCCCATCGTTCCCAGCGCGTGAAGCCATAGGTGCGCGTGAAGTAGAAGCGCTCGATGTGGTCGGCCCGCGCCGGGCTGCGACCACCGAAATGGTCCGAGCGGATAGCTTCCAGCGCCTTGCCCGAGGTGAAGACAAAAGGTTCGGGCAGTCGTTGCCATTCGGTCCATGCGGGATTGAAGAACCAAGGGCATCCCGTCCCCTGATTGATCTTCAGCCGCGCCAGCCGCGCGCCCTTGGGGTTTTCAAGAATGCGCGTCGGAAAGCTGAGCCAGCTGTCCTCATGATTGGCCGGGTTTTCCATTCCGCCCGTGCAAGCGCTGTTCCAGAAGACCTGGTTGTTGATGCCCGGGTCGCTGGTGCCTGTGATGGAAACGAACTCGCCATCTGCTTCCAGGATATCGTAGCCGTCGCGAAAGGGCGGTTTGCAGATACCCGGAAGGCACCGGTCAAAGTCACGAAATGCCGTCGATGGGTCATCCCCACCGAATTCCTTGGTTGCGGCGATGCGTGGGATACGCTGTCCCGGGTAGGGTGATCGAACAGGGTGCGATGTGATCGCCTGATAGGCTTTGCCAGCTTCGTTATCGGTCCGCAAAAACGGCGTACGCTCAAGCGGCCGCAGGTCGCGGTGCCGCGGGCAGGTGGCGGGATCACCGGGGACTGGCTGGTCCTGTGCATCGACGCAGACATCCTGAATGAGGAAGTCGAGCGCATGCTGCGCCTGCGAGGACGCGCCAGCGCGGAACGGCACCAAAAGGAGCGTCGCTGCGCAAACCAGCGCAGCCACAAGCCACTGCGTTGCGCCTGCTTCGTGATTTACCGCGTGCAGACGAGCTGGCCGTTGTTGTTGCCGATGTCGCCACTGCAGCTGCGGACATTCGGCAAGGTTGTTTCAACAAAGCGGCCGGAACGTGTTTGACAGTTTGCGAACAAATCGACCGTGCGGCCGGGTCCTTGGGCCAAACGCTCGTCACGGCAGGTGTTCCGATAGGATCCACGCGGCGGCTCGCCAAGATT
>JBEIFU010000008.1:0-23019 GCA_040382295.1 Alphaproteobacteria bacterium | reverse complement strand
TTGCGCTCGTCGCGCGCAACAACGAGGAGCTCAAGCGCGTCAAGACCTCTTCCGACGGCCGTGCACTGTTCGATGCACCTTTGGTCCGTGGCAAGGGCGGGGCGGAACCCGTGGTCGTGATGGCATACGGATCAGGGGCTGACTTCGCGTTCCTCGATCTGCGCCGTCCAGCCTTCGATTTGACGGACCGCGGCGTGGAAGGGCGCGCCAATCCAGGCGAGATCGATGCCTACATGTACACCGATCGCGGGGTTTACCGACCCGGAGAGACCGTGAATGTAACTACGCTTCTGCGCGACCAGCAGGCCAGGGCGATCGGCAACACGATGCTTACGTTCGTGCTGTCACGTCCTGATGGTCTTGAGTCGAAGAAGTGGACCCAAAAGAACCTGCAGGGTGGAGCAACGAGTGAACCCGTCACGCTGACCAACACGGCACCGCGCGGTCGCTGGCAGATAGCTGCCTTTGTCGATCCCAGGGGCGAGCCGATCGGACGCATTGCCTTCGACGTGCAGGACTTCGTTCCCCAGAAGCTGAAGGTCGAATTGAAGCCCTCGCAGGAGTTCCTGCGCCCGGGCGACACGGCCTTGGTGGATGTGACCGGACGCTTTCTCTATGGCGCCCCGGCTGCAGGCCTGGGCGGCGAGGGGACGATGACGATCACGTCTGATCCAACACCCTTCGACAGCATTCCCGCGCTCAAGGGGTTTGTCTTCGGCAAAGTGGACGAGACGTTCCAGGGCACGCAGGTGACCATGGCTGTCACCGACACCGATGCTGAAGGCCGGACCAAGGCCACGGCTGTCATCGATGCATTGCCGGAGACCTCGCTCCCGCTGAGAGCCGACCTTACCATTTCGATCTACGAACCCGGCGGCCGTACCACCTCAGACCAGGTCTCCCTGCCAGTTCGGACACGGGACACGTTGATCGGCGTGCGTCCGGCATTCCAGTGGAACTCGGTGCAGGAAAACACGCCCGCCAACTTCGAGGTCATTGCTCTGGACGAGCAGGGCAGGCGGAAGGCGCTGCGCAACGTGACCTGGGAACTTGTCCTGGAGGACATCGATTATCGCTGGTACCAGGTCGACAACGATTGGCGCTACGAGCGCATCGTCAACGATCGCATCATCGAGGGTGGCAGGACCGATTTGTCGGCAACCGAACCATTCCGCATCTCCAAGCCGCTGCGATGGGGATCCTATCGCCTGACAGTCTCGGACCCGCAAGGCGGAGCCGCCACAGCCTATCGCTTCTGGTCAGGCTGGGGCACCGGTGCAGACAATGATCGTCCCGACCGCGTCGCCGTGCTGGCAGACAAGGACGTGTATGCCTCGGGCGATACCGCGCGGATCAAGATCTCACCGCCGTCGGATGGCAAGGCACTTGTGGTCATTGCCTCCAATCGCATCCACCTGACCAAGACGGTGGATGTCGCGGCCTCGGGAACCACGGTGACCATTCCCGTGTCCGCGGACTGGGGCGCGGGCGCCTACGCGCTTGTGACCCATTACCGGCCCCTGTCTGCAGCCCAGTCGCGCGCCCCTGTGCGCTCGATCGGTGTCGCGTGGCTTGCCGTCGACCCGTCGCCGCGCAGCCTCACGCTTGCCATCAAGGCACCGCAGAAGATGAAGCCGAACCAGAAGGTGAAGATCCCCATCGAAGTGAAGGGTCAGGCCTGGGGCGACGCTGCCTTTGTGACGCTTGCCGCGGTTGATGAGGGCATCCTTCAGCTGACCGACTTCAAGTCACCTGACCCGAACAAGTTCTACTTTGGAAAACGGCGGCTCGGCCTCGACATGCGCGATGACTATGGCCGGCTGATCCGGGCGGATGGCGCCATCCTCGGCGAGCTGAGGTCCGGTGGCGATGCTATCGGAGGCCGCTCCCTGTCGGTCGTGCCGCAGAAATCGGTGTCGCTCTTCTCCGGCATCGTTTCAGTCGCCAACGGAACCGCGACCGTGACCGTCGACGTGCCGGACTTCAATGGCGAGCTGAGGCTGATGGCAGTCGCCTGGTCGGGCACAAAGGTGGGACGAGCCGAGCAGCCCCTCACCGTGCGCGACCCTGTCGTGGCCGAAGTCGTCCTGCCGCGTTTCCTCGCGCCGGGTGACAAGATCATGGCTGCCCTCAATCTGCACAACGTCGAAGGGGCAGCCGGACAGTACACGGCCACCGTTCGGGCAGATGGCGCAGCCACCAGCCAGGGAGGCCAGACACGGGTAACGACAGCGCTTGCCAGGGATGAGCGAAAACTGCTCATGGTGCCGCTGGAAGCAGGCGCGGCCGGCATTGGCAATGTGTCCCTGAATGTCACCGGACCCGCTGGTTTCAGCGTTGAGCGATCATGGCCGATCGAGGTGCGGGAACCGCAGCTTCCAGTATCAGCCGAAGATACGCTTGTCCTGCAGCCCGGCAAGGAAAACCGCTTTGGCAAGGAGTTTCTGACCTCCTTCAAGCCCGGCACGGCCAAAGTCGCCGTCACCGTTACCGGTGGGCGCGGCTTTGATGATGTGCCGGGTCTGCTTCGCTGGCTCGATCGCTATCCCTATGGATGCCTGGAGCAAGTCACAAGCAGGGCCTTTCCTTTGGTCTATTTCAACGACATGGCGCTGCTTGCCGACGTGAAACAGGACCGTTCCATCAAGGATCGCGTTCAGGACGCGATCTGGCGCATTCTCGACATGCAGACCTACAATGGTGGTTTCGGCATGTGGAGCGCGGCCTCCGGCGAAGCCGACGCCTATATCGCCATGTTTGCAGTCGACTTCCTCATGCAGGCCAAGTCCCAGAACTATGTCGTCCCTGAAGAGGCGATCGAGCGTGCACTGGGCTGGGTCCGCAAGGCGGCCGGCGCCGAAGGCAACGGAGATCTTGCGAGGGCCTACGGCTTCTACTTGCTGGCCCGTGCCGGATCTTTGAACCCCGGCGAACTGCGTTACTTCGCCGATAACCGCGTCGAAGGCATGCGCAATGCCTTCGCCCTGGGACTTCTGGGAACAGCCTTGAGCGAAATCGGAGACCGCTCGCGGGCGGCCCCGGCCTTTGCCAAGGCACGCGAGATCGCACTCGAGGCCAAGACGGAAAACTATGCCGTGGACAGCTACTACGGTTCCCTGCTGAGGGACGTGTCGGGCCTGACCGCCGTCGCTGCGCGTGCGCAGCAGGCGAGCTTCGTTCCGAACCTCGTGGATCGCGTCCAGGGCTTCGATCCACGCCTCAACTGGACGACGACCCAGGAAAAGGCCTGGATGCTTCTGGCCGCCCACGAGGTAGAGGCCTCTACGCCGCCCGTTAATGTGTCAGTCTCGGGCACCCAGGCCGTCCAGAAGGGCAAGGTGCTGCGCTTCAGTCCCAGCCTCGACCAGATGAGTGCCGGCATCACGGTCAGGAACAACGGCCAGCGTGACGCCTGGCGCATCGTTTCGGCTGAAGGCATCCCGGCAGCACCACTGCCGCCGGAGGGCAACGGCGTAACGCTGAACAAGGCAATCCTGACCATGTCAGGGCAGCTCGCCAATCTTGCAGCGGTGAAACAGAATGATCGGTTCATCGTGCACGTCTATGGCCAGCTGGACAGCAACCGGGCCCGCCTCATGGCCCTGCTCGATTTGCTGCCGGCAGGCTTCGAGATCGAGGGCGTGGTTCAGCGCAAGGAAGACGGGTCGACCATGTACGGCTTCCTGCCCGTTCTCGCCGTCTCCAACGTGGCGGAGGCGCGTGACGACCGCTTCGTTGCAACGTTCAACATTGGCTCGAACTATCAGCCACCCGCGACATCTGGCAGCAAGGCTCCTGTGCGCCCGACCTTCAACTTCGCCTACATCGTGCGGGCGACAGTGCCGGGAAGCTATGTCGTGCCTGCGGCAGTGGTCGAGGACATGTATGCACCGCGCGTCTTCGCACGCACGGGAATGGGACAGATGACGATTGCCGCCCCCTGACACCAGATGGATCGCCCTGCGCCAGTTCTTGGCGCAGGGCCAGTGGCGCGGCTGGGCCTCGCACCCGGCTGCCCTGATCGGGACTTTTGCAGCGATCGGTCTTGCCTTTTCTCTCGCTGTCCTCGATCGCGTGTTTCCGCTCGAGAAGTCCCGCATCGACGATCGCTCCGTGATCGTGACGTCGGCCAAAGGCACGCTGCTGCGCGCCTTCACGGCATCAGATGGACGCTGGCGCCTGCCCGTGAAGCCGGCTGATGTAGACAAACGCTACATCCAGATGCTCCTCGCGTGGGAAGATCAGCGTTTCCGCGATCACGCAGGTGTCGATCCCCTTGCCATGATGCGCTCGGTCTACCAGCTCGCGGCCAACGCGCGCATCGTCTCTGGCGCATCGACGATCACCATGCAGGTTGCCCGCCTGATGGAGCCGCGCGAGCGAACCCTGGCCGCAAAGGCGATGCAGGTTGCGCGCGCGGTTCAACTCGACTTCCATCATTCGAAGGACGAGATCCTGGAACATTACCTGACGCTTGCTCCTTACGGCGGAAATCTCGAGGGCATCCGCGCAGCAAGTCTCGCCTGGTTTGGAAAGGAACCGACGCGCCTGACGGTAGGTGAGGCGGCCCTCCTTGTGTGCCTCCCGCAGTCACCTGAACGCAGGCGTCCCGACCGCTTCCCCGAGAATGCCCGCAAGGCGCGTGATCGCGTGATCGGCGTGCTGGCCCAGCGGGGCGTGTTGACACTGCGCGAGGCGCAGGAAGCGCGCGAGGAACCCATACCGTCACGCCGCCTGCGCTTTCCTTTCCACGCCCCGCACCTGGCGCAGGAGCTCTATCAAGGCAACGCGGGCAAGGACCCGGTCATCATCACCACGATCCGCGCCGACATCCAGATCATGCTCGAGGACCTTGCGCGGCGCGAGCGAGCCTATTTCGACGACGATGCCAACGTCGCAGCCATTGTGGTCGATACGGCAACACGCGACGTCATCGCTTATCTCGGCGGCGCGAATTTCTGGGCAAGCGCTGGCCAAGTGGACCTCGCAAAGGCGATACGATCTCCCGGTTCGACGCTGAAGCCCTTCATCTACGGGATGGCGTTCAATGATCTGATCGTCCACCCCAAGACGCTGATCGATGACAAACCGACCGCCTTCGGAGACTACGAGCCGCGCAATTTCGATCGCGGGTTCCAGGGGACCGTCTCGATAGAGACAGCACTGCAGCTGTCGTTGAACGTGCCGGCCGTGTCCCTGCTCGAGCGCGTCGGGCCACTGCGCTTTGCGTCCACTTTGCGCCATGCAGGGGCGACGCTGCACTTCCCGCAGAAAGGAGCCTTGCCATCGCTCCCGATGGCCCTCGGAGGCGTCGGCATGTCACTGCGCGACCTGACGATGCTCTACGTGGCAATCGGAAACGCTGGCGAAGCCGCAGCCCTCAATGTCCTGCCGCGCGAGGCCCCGGCCATGACCACGCGCCTGTTTAGCGCAGCATCTGCCTGGTACCTCGGCGAAATCCTCAAGGAAGCAAACCTGCCCGATGGCTGGTCGATGGGGCAGGGCATCGAGCGCGCACGCACTGTCGCCTTCAAGACGGGAACATCATACGGCTACCGCGATGCTTGGTCGCTTGGCCAGTCACGCCGCTACACGGTCGGCGTCTGGGTGGGGCGCGCCGATGGTTCGACGAGGCCGGGCCATATCGGCCGCAATGACGCCGCGCCCCTGCTGCTAAAGATCTTCGACCTTCTGCCGCCAGAGCCAAGGACGCCATCCCCGCCGCCATCAGACGCATGGTGGGTCCAGAACGCAGAACAACTGCCGGCCGCACTGCAGCGCTTTCGCGCCAGCGGGAGGATGCTCGCTGGACTGAAGCGCATCCAGCCTCCAAGGATTTCCTTCCCGCCAAATGGCGCGACGGTATCAATATCCAATCAGCAGAGCCCGGATCCAATGCCGCTCAAGGCGACGGGCGGCCGCGGCCCGCTGCAGTGGGTGGTCAATGGAAAGCCTGTCGCGGACAGCACCAACCCCTGGTGGACACCTGACGCCGAGGGTTTCGCGCAGGTCACCGTGGTGGACGCCGACGGCCGAAGTGACACCGCGCAGATAAGGCTGAAGGCCGAAAACTGATCCCGGGCCCGCAGCGCCCAAATGTCACGCTGCCCCCATGCAGCCGAAGTGTCCATAACCCCCCAACACGCCCTCTCCGCAAGCCCTGCAGATCATCACGATGAAGCGCCCCACACCACCGCCCAGACCAGGTTGGATTGACCGCCTGCGGGCCTCCTTTGCACCGGAGGAGGCTGATACCGGGATCACCACCGAGACCGGGCGCAGGCGTGCCATCGCGCTCCTCTTCGTCTGCCTGATCGGCAATGGTCTCGGGCAGACATTGATGTTCGCCATCCTGCCGCCGCTCGCGCGCGACCTGGGGCTGAGCGAGTTCCAGGTAGGATCCATCTTTGCCATTTCGGCGACCATCTGGGTTTTCTCCTCCGCCTATTGGGGGGCGCGCAGCGATGTCTGGGGCCGCAGGCCCGTGATCCTGATTGGACTGGCAGCCTTCGGCATCTCGACGATCAGCTTTGCCGGCGTCATGCTGTTTGGCCTTTGGGGCCTCCTGACCCCCATGGCGACTTTCGCACTCCTTGTCGCCTCGCGGTGCATCTTTGGCATTTTCGGTTCCGGCGCGTACCCCGCATCCCAAGCCTATATTGCAGATCGCACCACCCCGGAGAAACGCACGGAGGGGATGGCAACGTTGAATGCCGCCTTCGGCCTTGGGGCCGCCGTCGGGCCGGGTATCGGCGCTGCGCTGACCGTGTTCGGCGTGGTCGCACCCATTTTCTTCGTTGGGTTCATAGGCCTTCTGTCGGCTGTGGCGATCTGGCTTCTTTTGCCCGAGCGCACGGCGCCGCATCGGCGGGAGGAGCTAAAGCCCCTGTCCTGGCGCGACCCGAGGGTGCTGCCATTCGTGATCTTTGCCGTCGTCCAGGGCACTGCAGGCGCCATACCCATCCAGACGATCGCCTTTATCATCCGCGACACCTTGAACCCGTCGACGTCGGACACCCAGCAACTCGCCGGCGTAGGGCTCATGTGCTCGGCGATCGCCTCTCTCTTCGCCCAGTTCGTTCTCGTCCAGCGTTTCCGGCTGGGCACCCGGTTTCTCGTTCACGCAGGGATCTGGGTCGCGCTTGTCTCCAACCTCCTGGTGATCCTTGCCATCATGTCACCGAATTATGGCCTGATCGCCTTCGCCCTCGTTCTCTCGGGCCTGGGCTTCGGGATGTTGCGCCCAGGATTTGCAGGCGCCTCGTCCCTTGCCGTGTCGCCGGATGAACAGGGGGCCATGGCAGGGCTGACGGGTGGCGCCGGCGCCGCAGGCTTCATTTTCGCGCCGCTGATCGGCAACGCGCTCTACGGCGTTGACCCGACCCTGCCTTACATCCTGGGTACAATGCTCATGGGCACTCTCGCGTTGTACCTGCTTCGCAGCCACACGCTCAGAAACGCCATCACCCGCGACCGACCCGATCTGGTCGAGCCGCCACCGCCAGCCTAGCTCGCCCCCCGGAGCCTGGTCAGCAAGGTCACCGAGGCAAAACCATCGGCTGGCACGCCAATCTTTTTTTGAAAGGCCCTGATGGCCTCGCGGGACTTCTTGCCGATGACCCCATCCGGTTCCCCGGCATCGAAGCCGCTGCGGTTCAGGAGCATCTGCATTTCAAGCCGATCGGTGCGTGACAGGATGGGCATCTCGCCCCGCGGCCATTCCGTCTGGAACGCGTCGCCCCCCTCGAAGCGTCGGGACAGTTGGCAGATGGCAAGTGCATAGGAAATGGCGTTGTTGTAGGCGAGCACGGCTTTGAAGTTCGGATAGGCAATGAAGGCCGGCCCCATGTGCCCGCCGGGCAGGATCACGGCAGCCTGAGCATCGGCACCCAACGCGGGACGCCCGGCGAGGGTTTCGCCGCTGATCCGGGTCACGCCGAGCGCCATCCAGTCCTTGACGCTTTTCTCGATGGAGATGTCGGCCAGCGCATGATCGAACCCTGCCGGAAGCCTCACCTCGTCGAAACAAGGCGCATTCTGCTGCCAGCCCTTTTTTGCAAGATAGTTGGCAGTGGAGGCAAACACATCTTGCTTTGAACCCCAGAGGTCCCGCCGACCATCGCCATCACCGTCCTGCGCAAATTGGAGGAACGCTGTCGGGATGAACTGCGTCTGCCCCATGGCGCCAGCCCATGAGCCCACCATGCGACGCGGTTCGATGTCGCCCGATTGGATGATGCGCAGCGCTGCAACCAGTTGCTCACGCCCGAATTGAGCACGTCGTCCCTCGAAGGCGAGCGTGGCCAAGGCCTCAATGACATTGAACCCGCCCATGTTCCTGCCGAAATTGCTCTCGAGGCTCCAGATCGCAGCGATGATGCTGGGCGGCACACCGTGAGCGTCCTCGGCGCGCGACAGGGCATGGCCATGTTCGCGAAGATGCTCTTTGCCTCTCTCGACCCGCGTGACCGAGACGGCGCTGTCCATGTAGTCCCAGATTGCCCGGCTGAACTCAGGCTGGTTTTCGTTCAGCTCGACAACGCGCGCATTGAGCCTGATCCCGACCAAGGCCCGATCCAGCGTCTCGGCCGAAATGCCCATTCCCAAGGCCTCGGCCCGAAACCGCACCAGCCACGCCTGGAACTCCGCCGACCTGTCAACCGGTTCGTCCGGGATGGGGGTCGACATGCGAACCGTGGGGTTGGCGCTTGCGGCATTTAACCCCAGGCCAACCGGCACGAGGGCTACAGCTGCGATGACAAGCCCAAGGCGAAGAAAATCCAGCAAGGCAGCACCTCATTCACCTCAAATCGATGCCACGAGCCCCAAGCCGAAAGCAAGGGAAACAGCCAATACAAACGCGCTTTGCGCGTTGACAAGACGCGCCGGTCACACTAATTGTCCGCCCCTCGAATTTGGCCCTGCAGGGCCTCTCGCCGCGGGTAAAGCCAATGAAAATCCGGAATTCTCTGAAATCTCTGAAGGGTCGCGACAAGGACTGCCGCGTTATTCGCCGCAAAGGCCGGGTTTACGTGATTAACAAGAAGAACCCGCGGTTCAAGGCCCGTCAGGGCTGAGGAATGGCGCGACACGCTTGGCGTGGCGCCTGCAGATAGCATCCTCTCACATCCCCGAGCGCCGCAGGGCGCCAGCTACGCGACGCGCAACCCGCTGGCCGCTCTCGTAGGCTCCGTTCACCGTCTGGATTGCCTTGTCACCGAGTGCCTCACCGGCGAGGTGGATCGTGTCGTGTACGGGTTGTCTGAGCACCTCCCGCGCGCGCATCTGACCCGGACGCGCCGTCGCCACGGAGCCGAGTATCAGAGGGTTCCGGCCCCATCGGCTCGAGGCGCTGCCGACAAGTCCTCGCGCTGCATCAGTGCCGATCATGGAGCGCAAGGCCTCCACCGCGAAAGCCATATGCGCGCGCTCCCCGCGCGACTCGAGGTCCATCGCCAGTGACCCGCCAACACTGCACACCAGCATGGGTGTTCCAAAGGGACGCACGAGGAACTCAGCCGCCCGCTGGTCATCAACCCTCTGGAGCAGGAGACTGTTAGCCGGGAATGAAAGGGCCTTGCTGCCGGCGCTAAAGGCAAGACCGATCCTGAGACTGGATCCCATCTGCAGGCCCCCGATCGCCGCCTGATGCGCCGCAGGGAGTGGCGGGTCGAAGCTGATGGACCCGGCAGCCAGAACGCCCACCGACACCGTGACGATCACCGCGCGGGCGCGCAGGCGACCACGCGTGGTGATCACCTCAGCCTGACCTCCGGGCAAAGCCCTGATCTGCCGAACGGTCGTGCCCACCGAGATGGCCAGCCCCTCCGACAGGCGGCCGACCAGCGTACCAAGCCCCTCGCGCACCAGCCGGCTGGGTTCAGTCTCGTGACGGTTGGACCAGTCCTTTACCGAGATCTGGTCAAGGTCATGGCCGAGGTCGAGAGGTCCGATCCGGGCAGCCGCAGTCGCCAGCCACGCGCGATCCGCTGGCGGGAGCAGCGAAAGGGTCGAGGGATTGACAGATCCGGCGGCCACATCGATCTCACCTTCCGCAGCCCCGGCGAGAGCAAGGCTGTAAGCGTCGATGGCACGGTCGAATGAAGCATTTTGCTGCGCAGGGAGGCGGCGCCCCTCAGCAAAGAGGATCTCCCGTGGTTGCGGCAGCGAGGTCGCAAAGCGGTAAAGCTGGGCAAATCCATAGAGCGGATTGAAGTCCGCGCGTCGCAACCACATGGCACCCTGGTCGAAGGGCAGGCCAAAGCTCGCCGTATCCGTGTAGCAACGTCCACCAACACGCGGCGCGGCCTCAAGCACCTGCACAATTCGGCCTGCGTCACGCAGCACGCGCGCGGCCGCCATCCCCGCGACACCGGCCCCGACCACGACCACATCCGGCGACGACTCGCGCGACATGCCCGCCAGCAGGGGCAAACCCGCTGAAACACGGGCAAAGTCTCGGCGGGTAAGCTTCATGGTGAAGTTCACTTGGAGCAGACAAGTCTTTAGCCTAGCATGAGCATCATGCGTATTTGGATCTTTCTGTTTTCATTCTGTCTTCTTCTTGCTGGCAGCGCCAACGCCGACCAGAGAGACCCCCGTCTGGCCTCGCTCTTTAACCAACTTGCCAAGACGCGGACAGCAGTTGATGCGGCAGCGCTGACAACGCAGATTTTCGATCTTTGGCGGAACTCGGGAAGCGATACCGCTGACCTGCTGATGGTTCGAGCGCAGGCATCCGCTGCACAGCAGGATGAAGACACGACGCTGAAACTCCTCAACGCCGTGGCGCAGATGAAGCCAGGTTTCGCAGAAGTCTATTTCCAGCGCGCCAGCCTGTATCTGCGTACGGACAGCACCGAGGAGGCCGCAGGCGACCTGGCCAAGGCTGTCGCCCTTGAACCCCGTGACTTTCGTGCTCATGCGTTGCTCGGCAAGATTGCCGACGACGCGGGCCAGGCGGCTGCCGCTCTTGCGGCCTACCGGCGTGCCCTGGCACTGAACCCAGCAATGGAAGGGATCGCCCGGCGGGTAGGGGAGTTGTCGGAGATTGAAATGGCCAAACCAACCCTCTAGCTGGCCGCGCAGGCGTCTACCCCGCAAAGCGGGACGGCTTGCGACCGACAAAGGCCACCCTCAGCAGGTTCGTTGCGCCCGGCGTGCCGAGGGGCACGCCTGCCGTGACAACAATACGCTGACCAGTCATCGCAAATCCCTCTCGAAAGGCGATCTGGCATGCCCTCTCGCTCATGTCCTCGAAGCTCTGTGCGTCCTCCGTAACGACGCAGTGCAAGCCCCATGCAAGTGCAAGCCGGCGCCCCGTGCGCAGGACAGGTGTGAGCGCGATGATCGGTACACTCGGACGTTCGCGCGAGGCCCGCAGTCCGGTCGAACCTGACCCCGTCCAGCAGACAATCGCCGCCGCGCGTATGGTCTGCGCCACCTGCCGGGACGCAGCCGTGATCGCATCGGGCGTGGTCGCCTCCGGTTCGGGCCGTTGGGCGTCCAGCATCGTACGATATTGACTGTCACCTTCGATCGAGCGCGCGATCCGATCCATCATTTCAACGGCCTCAACCGGATACTTCCCGGAAGCCGATTCCGCAGAAAGCATCACAGCGTCAGCGCCATCGAAAACAGCCGTGGCGACGTCAGAAACTTCCGCTCGGGTGGGCATGGGGCTCGAGATCATCGATTCCAGCATCTGCGTCGCCACCACAACCGGCTTGCCGGTAGCGCGACCAAGCCGCGTGATCTGTTTCTGCCGGGTCGGCACCTGCTCGATGGGCAATTCAACGCCAAGATCACCCCGCGCAACCATCAGGGCGTCCGAGAGTTCTGCGATCTCTTCAAGCCGGTCAAGCGCCGCCGGCTTCTCGATCTTGGAGAGAATGCCAGCCCGGCCGGCAATGATCTTGCGGGCTTCGGCGACATCCTCCGGCCTTTGCACGAACGAGAGGGCGATCCAGTCGACACCAAGCTCCAGCGCTCGATCAAGGTCAGCCCGGTCCTTTGTCGACAGCGCGGCGATCGGCAGAACGACATCCGGCACGTTGACACCCTTGCGATCGGTCAGTCGACCGCCAAACTCGACCCGCGCAGTAGCACTGTCGCCATCCACGCTTTCGACGCGCAGCCTGAGCCGTCCGTCGTCAATCAGCAATTGCCCGCCCGGCCTCAGAACGGCGAAGATTTCCTTGTGTGGCAGAAAGAGATGTTGCGCATTGCCCGGGGAAGGATCGAGGTCGACCCTGACGACGGATCCGGTCTCCAGTTCAACGCCGCCCCCTGCCATGGCGCCGATGCGCAGCTTCGGACCCTGGAGGTCAGCAAGGATTCCGATCGGTCGCTCCAGTTCGCTTTCGATCTCGCGGATCGTGGACACATAGCGCGCCAGACCGTCGTGATCAGTGTGGCTCATATTGATGCGAAACACGTCCGCCCCAGCCTCGAAGAGGCGGCGGATCGTGGAGGCATCACGCGAGGCCGGTCCAAGCGTGGCCAGTATCTTGACGTTCCGGCGTCGCCGCATCTGCGCCCTCGCTCTACATTGATGTTGGCACGACAAGGATTAATCCGAAAGGTTCTGAACCCAGGTTAATTCCTTGCCGGTATCGACTGCAAAAAACCCTGCTTCTCCAAGTCCCCGTTTCTGGCAATTTTTGCGTCCCTTCAGCGAAAAGTTTTTTGACCTGACGCAGAACCACTTCTTGCCGTCCCAGTCGCCATCGACCCCCTCATGTGCTGCATGGAGGTAGTAGACTTGGGTTGTCAGAGGTCCCCGCAGGATGGTTCGGCATTGCCGGGGCGCGATCCGCCACCATCCCTCGCTCGCCCACTCTCCCTGGCTCTTGAAGGCAATCGCCACGAGAGCGCCATGCGCGGACTTGTTGCAGACATTGAAATCCGCAGCAGCCGGCCACGCGGCAAGCATCGATGCCATCAAGGCAATCGAGGCGATGGGGCTGAGGACTTGGGATGTGCGCATGGACAGGACGGACGGCCAGGAAATTGCTTTAACGAGACGGCAGCACGAGGATCGCACGCAAATCATTTACATTTGTTCTCGACGGCCCCGTGATGATTTCCTGGCCCAGCGTCCTGAAGAAACGAGCGCTATCGTTCCGGTCCAGCGCATCGCGCGCATCGAGCCCCAGGGACCGGGCGCGAACCAGTGTGTCCGGACTGATCCATCCCCCTGCAACATCGTCGCTGCCGTCGATCCCGTCGCTGTCGGCGGCCAACGCCCAGATGTGCGGATCGCCCCGGAGGGACTGCGCAAGCGCAAGAAGATACTCCCTGTTCGGGCCTCCATTCCCATGGCCCTGCACGTTGACGGTCAGCTCACCCCCCGAAACCAGCAATACAGGCGCGTTGAGCTCGTCGACATGCCGAGCGATTTCCCCATGGGCACGCCCCACATCTCGTGCAAGGCCCTGGAGGTTGACGCCCAGGACCTGTGTCCGGATCCCGCGGCGCTGTGCCGCGTCGCACGCGGCGGCTACCAGGTCGGCTCCGCGGGCGCAGCAGACAAAGGTTGAGCGCGAAAGCCGCAGGTCGCCTGGCTTGACGGTCTCGCTGCGTGCGTCCGACAGAAGCCGATGGACCGCATCAGGTGCAGCGATCCGGTACTTCGCGAGAATGGCAATGGCATCCTCGCGCGTGCTCGGGTCTGCACTGGTTGGTCCCGAGGCGATGACTGAGGGGTCGTCACCGACCACGTCAGAGATTGCGACGGTCAGGACCTGCGCCGGGTAGGCAAGGGCCGCAAGCCGCCCACCCTTGATCGCGGAAAGATGCCGCCGCAAGCAATTGATGTCTTCAATGGGGGCGCCGCTCAGCACCAGCGCGCGGGTAAGGTGGCGTTTCTCCTCGAGACTTACCGGTGACAGGGGCGCTGCAAGCAACGCGGACCCGCCCCCCGAGAGAAGGGCCAGGACGGTATCCTCCGCATCCAGGCCTTCGACCAGGCCCAGCGCCGCCAGGCCAGCAGACAGCCCGGCCTCATCAGGCACAGGATGCGCTGCCCGGATGACGGACAGTGACGCCACATCCGCGTCGTGGCCGTGGCGCGTCACCACAATCCCGCCATCAAAGGACCCCCAGCAATCTTCCACGGCAGCAGCCATGGATGCTGCCGCCTTGCCGGCCGCGATGCCAACGATCCGTCCCGGAGGTCTTTTGGGCAGGGCAGGCGGAATGACCCGTCGGGGATGGCAGGCATCTACGGCTGAAAGGTAGACGTCCCTGAGCAGCTGTGGCGCATCCAGCATGGTTTCTCCCGCGGGGTTGCGACAATCGTTCTGTCACGCTCGTTCGAGGTCTACCCTATTCTTCACGCCGGTCACAATCGGTCGGGCTTCGTGTCGGATAATCCCTCATTCGAGTGCATTAACCAGCAGGGCGATCCCCGCATCGTCTTCGTTTGTGACCACGCCTCGAATTTCATTCCGCCAGCCTACGCGGATCTGGGCCTGCCACGGGAGCGCCTTCAGACACATATCGCATGGGACATCGGCGCGGCAGATGTGACCCGCAGCCTCGCAAATGCGATGTCCGTGCCAGCCGTCCTGGCAACGCATTCGCGCCTGTTGATCGACCTGAACCGGGGCGAGGATGATCCGACGCTCGTGATGAAGCTGTCAGACGGAGCCATCATTCCAGGGAACGCGGGGGCGAACAGGGCTGAAATCGACCTGCGGCTGCGGAACTACTATCGTCCCTACCACGCGGCGATAGATGAAATACTCGACCGCGCGATTGCCGCAGGCGTGAGGCCCGTGATTGTTTCGGTCCACTCCTTCACCCCGGCGTGGAAGGGGACGTCACGCCCCTGGCACGTCGGGGTTCTCTGGTCGAAAAGGGATATGCGTCTCTCAAGGCCCCTGCTGGATGCCCTGAGGTCAGAGCCAGATCTGTGCGTCGGCAGCAACCAGCCTTATTCCGGAGAACTTGAAGGTGACTGCATGGACCGTCACGCGCTGGCGAACGGGTTGCCCCATGTCCTTGTCGAGTTGCGCCAGGACCTGATCGCGACGCCAGTCGGCGTCGCCGCCTGGGCAGCGAGGCTTGAGCGCCTGCTTGGCCTCTCTATCGCGCAAATGGAGCCAGGCTGAGACCCACACGCTGCCCCAAGGGCGAGCAGCAATGTCAGAAAAGCGTTGCAGGACATCTTGATTTCGCGGCTGACGCGAAAACAAGACGTGGCGCGACGATTGCGGGGCAAGCTTTTCTGGTTATCCCACAAGAATCATGGTGAGGTCCGGTTGATCGCTAGCCGCGCGCTGTCTAGGGTCCCGCGCCTCAAAGAGCCGCTTTTTCAAGACCAGCAATCGGAATCTTGCCATGGCCAAGCCGAATTTCGCAAAAGATCAGCTCAAGTCGCTCGTCGAGCGTGTGGAACGCCTCGAAGAAGAAAAGGCAGCGCTCAGCAACGACCTCAAGGAGGTCTATGCCGAGGCGAAAGGGCAGGGCTTCGACACCAAGATCATGCGCCAGGTGGTGAGGATCCGGAAAATGGAAGCCCACGAGCGCGAGGAGCGCGACGCACTCCTCGACCTGTACCTCTCGGCTCTCGGCATGGCGCGCTGAACGAAGCCCGCGCCTGTGCTTGGTCGATCAGGCCGCTCCGGCCTGGTCATTATCCTCGATCCCCATCTCTCGCAGCTTGCGATAGAGCGTGGAGCGGCCAATGCCAAGCCGCCGGGCGACTTCGGACATGTGCCCCTCATACTTGTCGACCGCAAAGCGGATGAGCTCGTGTTCGATCTCTTCGAGCTTTCGCAGATGACCGTCAATCCCCGTGAGCCGAACGCCCGAGGAGACAAGCTGCTCGACCGTGGATCCGGATGCGTTCGGGGCGATCACGTGCACGTCGCTGCGCGCGCTGCCGACGGATGAATGACCTGCTGTGATGTCCAGCGCCCTTGCCTCCACGGGCACACCCATCTGGCTGGCAATCTGGGGAAAGTCCGCGGCATGCAGACAATCGCCGTCGCACAGGACCACGGCGCGAAACACCGTGTTTTCGAGTTGGCGAATATTGCCAGGCCATCCGTAGGTCTTCAGAAGCTCCATGGCTGACCGGTCGACACCGACGATCTTCTTGTTCTCTTCGACAGCAAAGCGGCGAATGAACAATTCGACAAGACCCTCGATGTCTTCACGGCGCTCGCGCAGCGCAGGCAACTGCAGCGGGAAGACATTCAGGCGATAAAACAGGTCCTCGCGGAACTTCCCCTCTTCAACCTGCTGCTGCAGGTTGCGATTGGTCGCCGAGATGAGGCGGATATCAACCTTCACCGGCCGCTTCGCACCAACGGGATCGACTTCACCCTCCTGGATCGCGCGCAGGAGCTTCACCTGCATGTCCAATCGGAGTTCCCCGATTTCATCAAGGAAGAGCGTTCCGCCATTGGCCTCCTGGAACTTGCCGATATGCCGATCGACCGCCCCTGTGAAAGCACCCTTTTCGTGGCCAAAGAGAATGCTTTCGATCAGCGTATCGGGGATGGCACCACAGTTCACCGCAACGAATGGCTTTCCTGCACGGTCAGACGCGCCCTGGATCGCGCGTGCAAGCACCTCCTTGCCGACGCCGCTCTCGCCTTCGATCAGGATGGGGATGTTGGACTGGGCCGCCCTGTCGGCAAGCCGAAGCACCTGACGCATGGACGGGCTCTCGGCAATCAGGTCCCCGAGCGACAGCCGGTTCTCCGAGACCTTCTTGAGCCGCTGGATCTCGCCATTCAGCGCTTTGACCTTGAGTGCATTCTGAATCGAAACCTGGATACGCTCTGGACTTGCGGGCTTGACCAGGAAGTCATCGGCCCCCGCGCGCATGGCAGACACCGCACTATCAATGCCGCCTTGCGCAGTCAGGACAATCACCGGAAGCGCGGGGTGGGTGGGTCGAAGCCTGGCGAGCACCATCAAGCCATCTGTGCCTGGCATAACAAGATCAAGCAGCACGAGGCTGATCGAGGAACCCTTCGGTCCACTCAAGACAGCAAGCGCCTCGTCGCCCGAGCCCGCAGTCAGCACCTGGATACCGCACTTCTCGACCTGCGCTTGCAGAAGCCTGCGCTGCGTCGGATCGTCATCCACGATAAGCGTTGTATGCGTCATGAAGGCCACCCTTTTTGTTCTTGGTTGGACGTGCTCCAATCTGACCCATCCGGAGTAAAAGTCGCTTTAAGCCGTTCCACTTCGAACCAGGGTCACGCTTCCTTAACCATTGCCCAGAACCCGATGTGACCTCGACGCTACAGATGCAGCTCAATATGAGGCGCTGCGGACACAAATGCTTGCAAGCTGAGGGGGAGAATGAGACGCTCAATTCGCTTTTCAGATGTCCGGCTCGCGGGGGAAGCTCTGCTCATGGAGCAAGCGAATGGGGGCAACGGAAAGCTCATCGTGGGGGTGAAGCGCGGCGCGCAAGGCGTGGGGGGCCTTGTGCGCCGCTGCTGTCTGGGCGCCCTGCTGGCCTTCTTGCCGGGGTCCTGCGCGACCTTCGACGTGACCCCCTTCCTGCGCGAGCAGATCACCGGTGACACCTGGCGCGCCTGCCTTGCCCGCGAATACCAGGCCCAGAGCCGCCATCAGGTCCGAAGCGGTCGCAACTGGTCCGAGGCGACCCATCTGGCCGCGAAGGGCAGACTGTCCCTCACCGGCGGCAAGCCTCAACCAGACACCGTGCCACCCAAACTGGCGCCGCAGGCGGAAGCCTTGAGCAAGGCCATCTCAGCCCGGGGTTTTACCTGCCCATGCGCAACCGCCACCGCACGTCTGGACGCCTGGGTCATCGCTTTCGAACAGGATCAGGGCAGGGACCAGGCTGTTTTCGCAGCCGCATTCGACAACGCACTGAGCACCTGCAGCAATCCGCATTGACGCTCTCGGGCGCGTCTGTCATGCACCCTTCCAAGCATCATGTCTGACGAAGAAAACACCCTTGGCCGGAGGCTGAAGCGTTACGCCGATGTGACCACCACCATCGGCGGCACTGCCGCACGCATGGCGGGCTCTCGCATGCTCGGCATCGGACGCGACGAGAAGATCGAGGCCGCCGACCTCAAGGCGGCTCTGGGCAATCTCAAGGGACCGCTGATGAAGGTGGCGCAGATGCTGTCCACCGTTCCGGATCTTGTGCCCGCGAACTTCGCCGCCGAACTGGCAACCCTGCAAACCTCTGCGCCGCCCATGGGCTGGCCTTTTGTCCGTCGACGCATGGCAGCCGAGCTGGGTCCCGACTGGGAGAAGCAGTTCACCTCATTCGAGCGCGAGGCATCGGCCGCCGCCTCTTTGGGTCAGGTCCATAAGGCCGTAGACAAACAAGGTCGAAACCTTGCCTGCAAGTTGCAATATCCGGACATGGCATCGGCCGTTGAGGCTGACCTGGCACAGCTCAGGATCCTCTTCTCGCTCTACCGCCGCATGGACCGTGCGATCGACCCCTCCGAGATTGCGGATGAAGTCGGCGAGCGCCTGCGCGAGGAACTCGATTACCGCCGCGAAGCGGCCCATGTCGCGCTGTACCGCATGATGCTCAAGGAAAGTGACGGCATCTACGTGCCCGAGGTTCTCCCCGGGCTTTCCACCGGACGCCTTCTGACCATGACCTGGATCTCGGGAAGGCCCATTCTTGAATTCAAGGCGCGGCCGCAGGCCGATCGCAACCGCATAGCGGAAACGATGTTCCGCGCCTGGTGGCACCCCTTCAGCCATTATGCGGCCATCCACGGTGACCCCCATTTGGGGAACTACACGATCCGCGATGACCTTGGACTGAACCTGCTCGATTATGGATGTATCCGAACCTTTCGCCCGGAATTCGTTGGCGGCGTGATCTCGCTTTACACGGCGCTGCTTGGGAACGATCGTGATATGGCCGTGCACGCCTACGAAACCTGGGGCTTCCGCAACCTGAAGAACGAGCTGATCGACGCCCTCAACATCTGGGCACGCTTCATTTATGCCCCCATGCTCGATGATCGCGTGCGTACCGTTGCTGACGGCATCGAGCCCTCCGCCTACGGACGAAAAGAGGCCTTCCAGGTTCATCAGCTGCTCAAGGAGTTGGGGCCAGTCAAGCCACCACGGGAGTTCGTCTTCATGGATCGGGCGGCCATTGGTCTCGGCTCGGTATTCCTGCACTTGCAGGCCGAGCTAAATTTCCATGATCTCTTCCATGCAGAGATCGCGGCGTTCTCGCTGTCCGAAGTCAAGGCGCGCCAGAAACATGCCTTTGATGCTGCGGGCGTGCCCTTGCCCGTTTGAGGAGCCATCCATGAGCGAGAGTGACTATTGGAGCCTCTTTGCCATCGAAGCCGACCGGATCGGGTCGCCTCTCTACGCCAGTCTGGCCCGCCATATTCGCGATGACCTGCGCATCCGCACGATCGCCGAACAGGCGCGGCCCGGTCAGCCGCACGCCAACATCATTCTCGGGGCCGTGCACTATCTCCTGTACGAGGGTCGACCCCACGCCCTGAAAAGTCAGTATCCGAGCCTTACGCCCGGCGCAGTGCCTGGTGCCGGTGTCTACGAGATCTTTCGGGATTTCTGCCTGCAATACGAGCAGGACGTGACGCATCTCGTCACATCGCGCGTGACCAATACCAACGAGGTCGCACGCTGCACGGCGCTGCTGCCGGGTTTCCAGCATGTCGCCCGCGAGACGGGCAGCGGCCTGCACATGATCGAGATTGGCCCCAGTGCGGGCTTCAATCTCAATTGGGATCTCTACGCCTACGAGTACATGCGCGACGGCAGGGTGGTGGCGGGCTGTGCAGCGCCGGACGCGCGCCTGAGGCTGACGGCCGAAGCCAGAGGCCCCCTGGTCCCACGCATTGATCAGGTCATGCCCGTTGTGCAGAGCCGTCTTGGGCTGGAACTGAATCCGGTGCGCCTGTCGGATCCTGCCGACCGCCTCTGGCTGAAGGCACTGATCTTCCCGGAGCTTCTGCCACGAATAGCGCGACTTGAGGCTGCCGTCGAAACCGCCATGCAGCACCCGCCACCGATACGCTTTGGCGATGCACTCGAACTCGTCACGCCCGTGCTCCGTTCATTGCCAGCATCGGGCACGCCTGTCGTCTACCACTCCTTCGTCACGTACCAGTTTTCCACCGACATGCAGCGCCGTTTCGATGAAGCTCTGCTGCAGCATTCGATGCAACGTCCGCTCTACAGGGTCAGCATCGAGTGGGAAGACGCCGAACACCCCGTCCGCGTCACGCGCTATGAAAACGGCGCCAGAAGCAGCGTTGTTCTTGCCGATTGCAATCCGCATGGCGCGTGGATTGAATGGCGACATAGGCCCGGTGGTTGAGCTGCAATGACAGATGATTTGCTCGAAGAGAATGTCCCCGAAATACCGGAGGGCTACGTCCGGATGAACTGGTTCCAGGGGTTCGGCCGCCAGATCGGCCCCTTGTACGAGCGCGTGAACCCTGACCGCAGTTATACCCGTGCGTTCCTCGTATCCGACGCGCATACCAATGGCATGAGGAACTGTCACGGTGGCATGTTGATGGCGTTCGCCGACATGGCGCTGGGCCACGCGATCTCGTTGCAGGAGAACCGCTACTGGGTGACAGTACGCATGGTGACCGACTTCGTGGAAGCCGCTCATGTCGGCGACTGGGTCGAGGGCACTGGCATCATTACCGGCCGCGAGGACGATATCTTCACCGTCAGCGGCCGCATCTGGTGCGCGGAGCGAACGATCATGTCGGCAACGGGCATCTTCAAGGCTCTGGGCACACGCCCGCCGCGGCGAAAGGCCTGACATGTCAGACAGTGCTTCGAAGCTCGGGCCCTTGGCCCGCTACAATGGCGAACACGTCGCAGGGCCCATCTGGTTCGAAGCAGCGATCGCCATGCCGTGCGAGAGCCACGCGATCGATGTCTCGGGTGCCCGCATCCACTATCTGCGCTGGGGTGACCGATCGAAGCCAGGACTCCTCCTTGTGCATGGCAACGGCGCGCATGCCTATTGGTGGAGCTTCATTGCCCCCTTCCTGGCGCGCGAATACAACGTCGCCGCCCTCGATCTGTCGGGGATGGGCGAGTCCGCACATCGCTCCCGCTATGCGATGGACCTCTTCGTCGCGGAGGAGATGGCCGTAGCAACCCATGCCGGCATGTTTGAGAACGCGGAGCCACCCGTCTTCGTCGCCCATTCGTTCGGAGGCTTTGCAACGATCCTCGCTGGGGCGCAGCACGGCGACCGGCTCGCGGGCACGGTCATCGTCGACTCGCCCGTCAACCCACCGGACCGCCCCGGCGGCCCGCCACACCGCGACGCCCGTCCGCATCGGGTCTACGCCACAATGGCGGAGGCGTTGGCTCGTTTCCGGCTGGCGCCGGAGCAACCCTGCGAGAACGACTTCATCGTCGACTTCATCGCCCGCAAGTCGCTGCGCCGGGTCGAGGGCGGCCTGACGTGGAAATTCGACCCCTCGCTATGGTCGCAGCACTTCTCGATTGGCGACACGGCCGCCTGCCTGAGGTCCACACGTTGTCGGATCGCAATCATGCGGGGCGAGAACTCGGTCCTCATGCCCCCCGAGGTCGGCGCCTACATGTACAGCCTGCTGGGGCACGCCGCGCCCATCATCGAAATTCCGCAGGCGCAGCACCATGTCATGCTCGACCAGCCACTGGCTTTCGTCGCCGCGTTGAGGGCGCTCCTGGCAGATTGGAACCATTCCCTGCCAACACGCCGTGTCTAGGATGTTCCATGGGGTCCTGGGCGGACAAAAAGCGCATAAAACTGCGGTTGCCCCTGCGCCCTCGGCTGCTATATTCCGCGGCAATCGGCAACGCATCGCGATAGACGCAAGGGCTCATCAATGGCTTCAGGATCAAAATCCGACTACAAGCGCGGCTCCATGGATATTAGGGAGCAGGAGGCAACTTTCTCTCTGTTCTGGAGCCTGACCAAGTGGGGCAGTATCCTCACGATCATCCTGCTCGTTTTCCTGGCCTATATGTTTACCTGATCGCCTCTGGCCGCACCCCTAGGCGGCCGGACAGGACACGCCGAAACGCCCGTTACCCCCTCTAACGCCGGCAGGAAGCATGAAGCTCGGTATCCCGAAGGAAACGCGTCCCAACGAAACACGTGTCGCAGCGACGCCCGAGACAGTAAAGAAATTCAAGGGTCTCGGCCTTGACGTGCTGGTCGAGGCTTCAGCCGGCGCTACCGCCTACATGTCGGACGCTGACTACGCGTCCGCCGGCGCCTCTATTGTGTCGGCGCGCGAGGCTCTCTCCGCGGATATCGTCCTGAAGGTACAGCGACCGACCGAAGCAGAAGCAGGACAGCTTTCGAAGGGCGCTATGCTGGCAGCGATCCTGTCGCCCTATGCCGACCGGCCGATCATCGCAACATGTGCGGCACAAGGCGTGAATGCCTTTGCGATGGAATTCATGCCGCGTATCACGCGCGCGCAGTCGATGGACGTCCTCTCGTCACAGTCGAACCTCGCCGGCTACAAGGCGGTCATCGATGCTGCAGCCCTCTTCGGCCGTGCCTTCCCGATGATGATGACGGCCGCAGGCACCATCGCCGCCGCGCGCGTGCTGGTCATGGGTGTCGGCGTTGCCGGCCTGCAGGCCATCGCCACCGCGCGGCGTCTGGGTGCCATTGTGTCGGCCACTGACGTACGCCTTGCTACGAAGGAGCAGGTGCAGTCACTCGGCGCCACATTCGTGGCCGTAGAAGACGAAGAGACCAAGCAGGCCGAGACCGCCGGCGGCTACGCAAAGGAGATGAGCGAGGCCTACCGCAAGAAGCAGTCGGCCCTGATCGCCGAGACAATTCGCAAGCAGGACATCGTCATCACGACCGCCTTAATCCCCGGCAGGCCAGCGCCAGTCCTCGTGACCGAGGAGATGCTGCGCTCAATGAAGCCCGGTTCGATCCTGATGGACCTCGCGGCAGAGCAGGGCGGTAACTGCCCCCTGACAAAGGCCGGCGAAACGATTGATATCGGCGGTGTGAAGATCGTG
>JBEIFU010000007.1:0-23127 GCA_040382295.1 Alphaproteobacteria bacterium | reverse complement strand
AGGATCTGCTTCGACTGGATCCCGCCTGGCTTGAGGGTGTGCGCGTGAACGGCGAAGTACCACAGGTTTCGCAGATGGGTGCTTGTCGGGGCGTCCTGTTTCTCTGTCATGATCGTTATCTTGGACTTGCAGCTTTGCATGTTTATCAGAATGCTCAAGCCTGCGTCGATATCCATAGCCGGCTCAGCGGAGGAACCATGCGAGCATCAGGTTTTGAAACGCTCTCGGTCGACATTGCCAACAGGGTTGCTGTCGTAACCATGAACAGGCCAGAGGTGCGAAACGCGCTTAACCGCCAAGCCTATGTCGAAATTGAGGCCGTGTTTCGTCAGATTCAGTCGGACGAGAGCATCAGTGTTGTGGTCCTCACTGGTGCTGATCCTGCCTTTTGCTCTGGCGAAGACGTCAAACAGATGATGACTGGTCCACAACGGGACGAGAGCCAGGCCCGCCTCTCGCTTCCGCGGCCCCGTCTCACGCCCGCTGCGGCCGCCATTCATGACTGCGATCGACCGGTTATCGCTGCGGTAAATGGCGCCGCAGTTGGTTGGGGTATGGAGCTGTGTCTTCTTGCAGATATTCGCGTTGCCTCAGATCAAGCTCGTTTTGGGGAGATCTTTATCAAGCGGGGCCTGATCTCGGATGCGCCCGGCATGATGCTGCTGCCGCGGCTTGTCGGCCCGGAAAGGGCCAGCACGCTGCTCTTCACTGGCGACATCATCGATGCTGCTACGGCCTTGTCCTGGGGCCTTGTGTCTCGGGTGGTGCCACATGCTGAACTCATGTCTGAGGCCATGGCGTTGGCCATGCGGATCGCCGGCAATCCTCCATTGGCGCTACGCTACATGAAAGAGGGTCTCAGGCGCGGCTGCGTGCAAGACTTGCATGTATTCGGCGAGTGGGTGTCCGGTACGCTGGGTCGGCTCTTCCAGACAGAAGACCATCGTGAGGGTGTCGCCAGTTTCCTGGAGCGGCGTGCTCCCCGTTTCACGGGCCGATGAGATGGCGCTTTTCTTCGATCAGGCCTGGTTTGATGCGCAGCTGGCAAGGGTGGGTGCAACGCGTTCTGATGTTGCACGCCTGCTGGGTCTCGAGCCTGAACATATCGATGAAATGTGGAAGGATCAGCGTGAGCTGTCTGCCCGTGATGTGGCCCTACTGGGCATCTTCCTCAATGTTGAGCCTCGCCTGATCGCCGAGCGGGCCGGCATCTCCACGCCCGTTCCAGATAGCCTGCCATCGACAGATCTCGCCATAATCGAACTGAGAGCCCGGGTTGACCAGCTTGAGTTGGAGATGCGTGTCGTTCTTAAAGAACTCGAGCGCATGCGCCGGTCAGAGGCGCGCTGAAAGCCATTGCCACTGAGGGGCGTCAATCCTTTCCGCTGCGTCATAGCACTGAGCTGCTCGTGCAGGAGATGTGCTTCGCCGAGATAGCGACTGCCCGAGTACCTGTGAGACAAAGTATGGCGCGAAGGGCGAACCTGCCTCCCGTAGATTGCCGGTTTCCGGGCTTGGCCGGGTTCGATCATCGTTTTTGGTTGAAGATCGTGAAGTGCTGTCAGTGAGCCTTTTAGCAGGTGCTGACGGCGCTATGCGGCGCGCGGCTTGCAGGGCCAAGCGCTTCGATATGGGACAGATTGGCCGCGTTACCACCATGATCACCTGCGCGTCGCATGGTGCGTGCCACGAAGGATACGGCGTCTTAAGCTTAACGACGCTTCGGATCTAGGTCCGACGCGGTCGCTTGTGCCGGGGTTCCGCTTTCTTAAGTGGTTCATCGATAAAGTCGTGACGATCGCGAGGTGAGGCGAACGGCCCTCCGCCATAGTTTTTTTAGTGGGGATGTCGTGGTGTTGTTCGGTCGTTCACAAGCACGCTCAGCAGTGCATCGCATGACTGAGCTGCGCGAGGTCGAGCGCATGCGGCTCGCCCTCGCGGCGTCCGGAGACATCGTCTATGAGTGGACACCGAGCAACGGTGAAATCAGCTGGAGCTGCGATCCAAGCCAGATCTTCGGTGTTGGCTCTGAAGATGATTACAGGACTGCGAGTGGGTTCCATACCCTGATAGACAGCGAAGCTGCCGAGCAGCGGGTGCGGCTTGGGCGGGAAGCGCCGCTCGACGGGAAGCCCTTCCGTCTGGAGTATCCTCTCCTGAACAGAGATGACCCGCTTTGGGTTGAGGATTGCGGCGTCTGCGTTTCTGGGCGCGATGGCGGTGTGGGGCGTGTCGTGGGCGTTCTTCGTGACATCACCGAGCGCAAGCTCAGGGAAGCCCGCTTCAGCTGGGCGGCGAGCTATGACGAGATGACTGGCCATCTCAACCGGATCAGGCTGCGAGACTGTATTGCCCGGGTGCTGGAACTCGTGCCGGTGCCGGAACGTCGTGCCTGTGGCTATTTCGTCGTTGCGATCGATGATCTTGCCGTGATCAACGAGACCTACGGGTTTGACATGGCTGACGAGGTGATTGTGGCCATTGGGCGGCGGCTTGCGGAGGCTGCGGGGCCGGGGTGTGCCATCGGAAGAACCGCCGGAAACAAGTTCGGCATTCTCGTCGAGGGTTGCCGGCCGGCGGACATGAGCCTGCGCGCCGCTCAATTCCGAGATGCTGCGCGATCAAAGACGATCACGACACGCAAGGGCGCTGTCAGCGTCAGCGTATCGGTCGGTGGCGTGTCGCTGCCTCTTGATGCCCGTAACAGTCAGGAAGCCATGTCGCGTGCGGAGGAGGCTCTTGATCGGGCGAAGCTGCACGGTCGGGACAATTATGCTTCCTATGCGCATTCCTCGCAGCGGGATTCGCTCCGGAAACGGGCGGTCCTGATCGGAGACCAAATTGTGACTGCGCTCGATGAGAACCGCGTGGTCCTGGCCTACCAACCCATTGTCCATTCCAGCACGGGTCACGTCGCCATGCACGAGTGTCTCGTGCGTATTGTCAGGCCGGAGGGGCAGGTCATAGCTGCCGGCGACTTCATTGCTGTTGCGGAGCAGCTCGGGCTTGTGCGCCGGCTGGATCGACGCGTGCTTGAGTTGACCATTCGTGCGCTTTACACTTGTCGCGACGCGCGGCTTACACTGAATGTGTCGGGGATGACTGCTTCCGATCGGCCCTCCCTTGAAGCCTTCGTGTCCTGCATTGAGGCTCACAAGGACGTGGCGTCTCGCCTGATTGTCGAGCTTACCGAGACGGCAGCACTCATCGATATCGAAGAGAGCATGCGGTTCGTGAGCAGGATCCGGGCCTTGGGTGCTTTGGTTGCCATCGACGACTTCGGTGCTGGCTATACCTCGTTCCGCAACCTGCAATCGCTCAAGGTTGACATGGTCAAGGTCGATGGATCTTTCGTCAAAGGCCTCGCCGACAGCCGCGACAACCAGATTTTCGTCAGTACGCTCGTCAATCTCGCCAAGAACTTCAACCTTCTCACGGTTGCGGAATGGGTCGGGCTTGAGCGTGAGTGCGACATCCTGCGCGGGTTCGGCGTGGATTACCTGCAAGGAATCCATTTCGGCGCTCCGACTGTCTCAGAGCCCTGGCGCTGAATAGGGTTCCGCGTGCGGCTGCGACATTGCGGCCATCGGCTTGTCGCCGGCGGCATCCTATGCTCAGCCCCAATTGAAGGGATATGGATGCGTCCATGCAAGCCGAGAGGGACACACGCAGCTTCTGGTTGGGGTTTCGGCGCGGGCTATCGGGTAAGTGTCCTGCCTGCGGGAACGCGAAACTCTTTTCAGCATATCTCAAGGTCGTTCCCGCTTGCGTGTCTTGCGGCCACGATCTGGGCCGTTATCGTTCGGATGACGGTCCTGCGTATTTCACCATTCTGATTGTGGGTCACCTTCTGCTGGCACCGGTCCTGCTTCTAGAAGCGGTCAGAACCATGCCGTTGGCACTTGTCAGCGTGCTGCTGATTGCCGGCGTGATCCTGGCGAGCCTCTTACTGCTTCCGGTCGTCAAGGGAGCATTTGTCGGGGCCCAGTGGGCGCTTCGTGACGAAAGCAATGCCTGAGCTGTTTGCGCCCGCTCAATTCCTGCAGTAGCTGATCCGCAGCCCCGTCGGCACGCGGGTTGTGGCGTCGGCGCATGCGCGCGCGACTTGCTCGGCCGTGAGGCCAATTGTCCCGGAGAGGTCGGTCCCCTGCGTCTGTGTTCCGACGAAGACGGCGTTGGTCAGGTTGGCGCCTTCGAGCTTTGCTCCCACCAGCCAAGTCCAGTTGAGCCAGGCATGGCTCAAATCGGCTCCCCGCAAGTCTGCGCCTTCAAGCCTTGCGCCAGACAAATTCGCATAACGCATCGACGCCTTGGCAAGATTGGCCCCATTCATCTGGGCACCGGCGAGGTTCGCCCCATCAAGGTTTGCGCCGGCCAGGTTCGCTTCATTGAGTACTGCAAGCTGAAAGAATCCATTTTCGAGATTTGCCCCCGACAGATCACATCGGTTGCAGACAGCAATTCCGCTGGTGTCCCGGGCTCTGGCCACATCGCGGCTGTTGGCGGCGATGGCTTCTGCAGAGGACGCCGCCACAACGAAGATGACGGCTGCCAGTGTTGTTGAGCTGGTGTTCACAACTGCTCCAAAATAGGGGGGTTACTGTTTCCGACTGGCCAATTCATCGAGCTGCCGCTTCATGGCGTCGAGCTGAGCCTTGAGGTCGGCGATTTCCTGATCGGACGTTGGTGTGTCCGAAGAGGGCGAGGATGCGTCGCCAAGGTCGGCCGTGTCCCGTTCCACGTTTCTGTTGGCCATCAGCGCGCCGAAGGGTGTGAACATGCGCAATGTGCGTTCGAACATCGCCATGTTTTGCCGAGCGAGCCCCTCGAAGTCCTTGAGCATGTTCTTGCTACCAAAGGTGGTCGCGAGCTGCTCGCGCATGCGCTCGTGGTTTTTCGAGAACGAATCCATGCTCAGATTGAGGTAGCCTGGAACGAGTGCCTGCATGCTGTCGCCGTAGAAGCGAATGAGCTGGCGGAGGAACTGGATAGGGAGTAGCTGCTGGCCTCCCTTGCCTTCCTCCTCGAAGATGATCTGCGTCAAGACCGCGCGAGTAATGTCTTCGCCGGTTTTGGCGTCGTGAACGTTGAACTCCTGTCCACGCTTGACCATTTCCGAGAGGTGATCAAGCGTGACGTAGCTTGATGTCGCCGTGTTGTACAGCCGCCGATTGGCATACTTTTTTATGGTGATTGGTTCGTTTTCTGGCGTCGTCATGGGCGTTGGATCCCGGATTGCTGACCTACCGCATTGCATGGCCTGCGGGTTTGCTGCAGTGCATATTAAGCGAGTTTGCTCCTCATTCCTACCGCAACGGCGAGCCCTGTTCTCAGGTGGGGCGGCCTTGCGTCAATTGGCTTAAAACTGCCGCAAATCATTGGACCACCCCGTCCGGTCATGTCATCCTTACCATTAACCTATCTGGTGCTTTCACGAATCGAGAGGAATTAGACCAATGTCCGATGTTGCCATTGTTGCAGCTGCACGCACGCCTGTTGGTTCTTTCAATGGCGCGTTTGCGAATGTTCCGGCGCATGAACTTGGCAAGACTGCCATTCGGGAGGTCCTCAAGCGATCTGCCGTTGCTCCTGCAGATGTCAGTGAGGTCATTCTCGGCCAGATCCTGTCAGCAGGCCAAGGTCAGAACCCGGCTCGTCAGGCGTCGATCCATGCCGGCATACCGGTCGAGGTGCCAGCGTGGGGTGTCAACCAGCTTTGCGGATCAGGCCTTCGGGCGGTCGCTCTGGGGTATCAGGCCATTCTCAACGGGGACTCCGGCGTCGTGATTGCGGGCGGGCAGGAGTCCATGTCGATGGCCCCTCATGCCGCCTATCTGCGCTCCGGGCAGAAGATGGGGCCGCTCGAGTTTGTGGACACCATGATCAAGGACGGATTGATGGACGTCTTCAACGGGTACCATATGGGTAACACCGCTGAGAACGTGGCGAAGGAGTGGCAGATCCCACGCGAGCAGCAAGATCAGTTCGCCGTCGCCTCGCAGAACAAGGCTGAAGCCGCGCGCAAGGCGGGCCGGTTCAAGGACGAGATTGCCCCCGTCACGATCAAAGAGAAGAAAGGTGAACGTGTCGTAGATACGGATGAGTACATCCGTGACGGCGTCACCTATGACTCCATCAAGGATCTGCGCCCTGCCTTTGTCAGGGACGGTGGGAGCGTGACGGCCGCCAATGCCAGCGGGATCAATGATGGAGCCGCTGCCGTCGTGCTCATGTCGACCAAGGAGGCAGATCGACGGGGGCTGAAGCCGCTGGCGATCATACGGTCATGGGCGCAGGCGGGTGTCGACCCCAAGGTGATGGGAACAGGACCGATACCGGCGTCGCGCTTTGCCCTGAAGAAGGCGGGCTGGGGTGTTGGTGACCTTGACCTGATCGAAGCGAATGAGGCCTTTGCGGCGCAGGCTTGCGCCGTGAACAAGGACATGGGTTGGGATCCAGCGAAGGTGAATGTGAATGGCGGGGCGATTGCCATCGGGCATCCGATCGGGGCATCAGGTGGGCGCGTGCTGGTCACGTTGCTGCACGAGATGCAAAGACTAAACGCGCGCAAGGGGCTTGCAACGCTCTGCATTGGCGGCGGCATGGGTATCGCCATGTGCGTCGAACGCTAACGAAACCTGCTCAAGGAGGTACAGATGTCACGGATTGCGATCGTTACGGGTGGTACGCGCGGGATTGGTGAGGCCATCTCCCTTGGTCTCAAGACGGCTGGGTATACTGTGGCGGCGACCTATAGCGGCAATGACGCTCGGGCGCAGGCTTTCTCCGAGAAGAATGGCATTGCTGTCTTCAAGTGGGATGTGTCCGACTATGACCAGTGCATGAGGGGTGTTGCCAATGTCGTCGGCAAGCTTGGCCCTGTCGACGTTCTTGTCAACAATGCGGGCATTACCCGCGATGCCACCCTCAAGAAACAGAGCCGGCAGCAGTGGGACGAAGTGCTCGATACCAATCTTGGTGGTTGCTTCAACATGTGCAAGGCGGTTTGGGACGGGATGCTTGATCGTGGTTTTGGCCGCATCGTCAATATTGGCTCGATCAACGGGCAGGCGGGGCAATATGGCCAGGTGAACTACGCTGCGGCAAAGTCGGGGATCCACGGGTTCACCAAGGCATTGGCCCAGGAAGGTGCGCCGAAGGGGATTACGGTCAATGCGATCGCTCCCGGCTACATCGACACGGACATGGTTGCAGCGGTTCCTGCCAACGTGCTGGAGAAGATCGTCGCCAAGATACCGGTTGGTCGGTTGGGCAAGGCAGACGAGATTGCCCGGGGCGTCCTTTTTCTCGTGGCAGACGAGGGTGGCTTCGTCACTGGATCCACGCTGTCGATCAATGGCGGCCAGCACATGTACTGATGGCGCCTTTGGGCCATTAATCTGATGTAAACCCAAGGCGCGTTTGCCTCGTGGCGACCACATTGTTGCCACGATCTCTGCCGATAAGTAGTGGGTTGCGGGGGGAGCACGGGCGGGCAGATTTTGGGGCCGCGGGCCTGCGGCTACGTGTGTTGGGAGCCGGATTTGCAGTCCTGGTTAAAGGGCATACTTGTCCTCGTTTCACTCTGCGTGGGACTTGGGCCGATGGCATCCCGGGCGTTCGAGAGGGACTTGCCCCCGCTTGCCCACTATAGTTCCGAGTTCACACCCTACGGTTTCGTTCTGGATCTCACGGGCGACGCGCCTAAGCTGCGGTTTGACGGCAGCGATGAGATCCTGGTGTTGCGCTGGGCGCCTGCGGCAGGGGGTGACCGGCTTCTGATTCGGGAGGACCAATTTGTCCTGCTGCGCATTTCTGCCTTGGGCGGGGTGACCCTCTTTACACCTGACAATCCTCGCGGCGTGCCGGTTGCACCTGACAGGCGGCCCGTGCAGCCCCTCAGATCAAATTCGCCGCCGCTCTCGGTGGTCAGGGACTATGCATCACGGATCATGGCGCAAGCGCGAGCAGAGACCGGCAGGGTTGTCATGCTCGAGGCAGACTGGGACCTGGCTGCGCGGGATCCGGTCGTGCGTAACCTGTTGTTCGACTCGATTCGGAACGCCGGAAGCGCCTTGCTCAACTGGATACAGTCCGGTCCCGGGCGCGATGCAGCCGGGGTGACGTTGAGACGTATCCGGTTCGAGGCGGGCCCAGCTGTCATCCCTTACCGGCAAGGTGACATGCTCGTGGTTGTCTTCACCCCAAGCCTCGGCCCCGGAGGCCGTCCTTCATCCGGGGTCATTCAGCGCCAGCTGGCGCAATTCGGACGCCGCTAGGGCCCGCCGGGGGACCATCCGCTGGCGGCCATTTCAAAACCTGCAAACTCGAAGCCTGGCGCCACGGTGCATCCGACCAGCGAGTAGGCGCCCATTGACCTTGCCATTTGCCAGCACTGCACTGGAACGACGATCTGTGGCGATTGGCCTTCAGCGATGAGGTTTCCCAGGACCCGGGTTCGTTTCTCACGACCGTCGGCCGATAGACCAAGCTCGAGAGGTGCTCCTGCGTACCAATGCCAGACCTCCGCTGCATCTACACGGTGCCAGCGAGATTGCTCACCGGCTTTCAGGAGATAGAGGATTGCGGTGGATGCTGACCTGCCGGAGGTGGTTGTGCTGTCGCGGAATGTCTCGCGAAAGTGGCCTCCTTCGGGGTGGGGGCTCAGCTGCAGCTTGCTGATCATCTCATCCGCGTTCATTGCAGCTGTTTCCCTTAGAATACGTCCTTGCGTCGTCGGATTTCTGCAAACACCTGCACTGTGTCTGCGTCTTCGAGTTGCATTGTCCTGCGCAGGGTTGGAGCATCGGGTCGCAGGAAGGGGTTGGTCTTCAATTCTAGGCCGATCGTCGAGGGAATGGTGGGCAGGCCCTGCTTGCGGCGCTTGTCGACTTCCTCCATTCGCGTCTGCAAGTCGAAGTTGTCAGGTTCGAGCGTGAGGGCGAATCGGCCGTTCGCTTGCGTGTATTCGTGGCCGCAATAGACGCGCGTCTCTGCCGGCAGAGCGGCGAGTTTTGACAGGCTCGACCACATTTGGGCTGGTGTTCCCTCGAAGAGGCGTCCGCAACCCATCGCGAACATCGTATCTCCCGTAAACACTGCGTTCTCTGACGTGAACCAGAAGGCGATGTGACCCCGCGTGTGGGCTGGTATGTCGAGAATATTGGCATTGACGTTGCCGATCGAAACCTGGTCGCCCTCAGCAACCGGGATGTCGATCCCCGGGATGCGGTCGGCGTCGACCCGCGGACCGATGATCTTTGCGCCCGTTTGGGCTTTGAGCTCGAGGTTGCCGCCTGTGTGATCGAAGTGATGGTGGGTGTTCAAAATGTGCGTGAGCGACAAGCCGTGCGACTTGAGCGCTTCCTGGACGGGCGCTGCTTCCGACGGATCCACTACAGCAACGGCGTCGGTATTCCGCTCATGAATGAGATAGGCGTAATTGTCCTTCAGGCAGGGGACCAGGTGGATTTCAATCATCATCAACTCGAAATGTTGTAAGCGGCGAGTGCCGCCATATTTACGATGTCGCTCATCCGTGCTCCCAGAGGCGCAATCTGCACCGACTTGGAAAGGCCGACGAGGAGGGGACCGATGACCGTTGCCCCACCCATCACTTCGGTCATGGTCGTTGCGATCGAAGCGGAGTGGATCGCCGGCATGATCAGGACATTTGCGGGGCCCTTGAGCCGACAGAAGGGGTAGCGGGCCATGCGCTCCATATCGAGGGCGATGTCAGCGTTCATTTCGCCATCGTACTCAAAGTCAACGCCGCGACGGTCCAGCAATTCGACGGCTTCTCTGACGCGTTGCGACCTTTCACCCCAGGGCTGGCCGAAGGTGGAGTAGGCGAGCAGCGCCACGCGCGGTTCGAAGCCGAAGCGACGGGCGACGGCCGCGGTCTGCACCGTGATGTCTGCCAGTTCCTCTGCGGTTGGCATCTCATGGACGTTGGTGTCGCCGACAAAAACGGTGCGGCCGCGATCCAGGATGATGGAGACGCCGACAAGCCGTTCCCCTGGTTTGGGATCAACAACCTGGCGAACGTCACCCAGGGCGACTGAGTAATGACGGGTCACGCCGGTAACCATCGCATCGGCGTGACCTGCGGCTACCATCGATGCAGCAAAGATGTTGCGATCGTAGGTCACCTGACGCGTGCAATCGCGCAGGAGCGCACCTTGACGCTGCTTTCGTTCGTACAGTGCCTGAGCGTATTGCGGCGTGCGTGGGCTCTCCGCGCCGAAAACAATCTCGAGTTCGTCAATTTCCTCCAGGCCAGCTTTGAGTGCCGTGTCCCTGATACGTTCAACATTCCCGACCAGTATTGCCTTGCCCAGGCCGGAGTTCTGGTATGACAGGGCTGCCCGGATGACGGCCTCCTCCTCGCCTTCGGCGAAGACGATCCGCTTTGGATCCATGCGAACCCGCGCCACCACGCGCTGAACAATCGATGCAACGGGATCGAGACGTGACGCCAGTTCATTGGCGTAACGATCTAGGTCGGCAATGGGCTTCCTGGCGACGCCGCTTTCCATTGCGGCCTTGGCAACGGCAACAGGCACGGTCGAGATCAAACGCGGATCAAAGGGTACGGGAATGATGTAATCGGGGCCGAATTTGGGCCTGGTCGTGTGGTAGGCCGCGGCGACCTCGTCGGGCACATCTTCACGCGCAAGTTCTGCAAGTGCTCTTGCCGCAGCGATTTTCATGGGCTCGTTTATCGTGCTGGCGCGGACATCCAGTGCCCCCCTAAAGATGTAGGGAAAGCCCAGGACATTGTTCACCTGGTTTGGGTAGTCCGACCTTCCAGTGGCTACAATCGCGTCACCCCTTGCGGCGGCGACTTCTTCCGGCGTGATTTCAGGATCCGGATTGGCGCACGCAAAGATGATTGGCCGCGCTGCCATCGACCGCACCATGTCTGGTGTCATCGCTCCTTGCACTGACAGGCCCAGGAATACGTCCGCGCCGCTGAGTGCCTCGGCAAGCGAGCGGGCGGCCGTGTCCACGGCATGCGCCGACTTCCATTGATTCATGCCTTCGACGCGGCCCCGGTAAATGGGGCCCTTGGTGTCACAGAGGATTGCGTTCTCGTGCGGCATTCCCATCGCCTTGATCAGTTCAAGGCATGCGATTCCTGCCGCGCCGGCGCCGTTGACCACCATCCTTGTCGTGCGAATGTCCCGGCCTGTCAGGTGCAGCGCATTGATCAGCCCTGCGGCGGTGATGATCGCCGTGCCGTGCTGGTCGTCGTGAAAAACCGGTATGTTCATCAATTCGCGCAGCCGCTGCTCGATCACGAAGCAGTCGGGAGCCTTGATGTCTTCAAGATTGATGCCGCCGAAGGTTGGTCCAAGGTAGCGAACGCAGTTGACGAAGGCGTCGATGTCTTGCGTGTCAACTTCGAGGTCAATGGAGTCGATGTCTGCAAAGCGCTTGAACAGGACGGCCTTGCCTTCCATGACGGGCTTCGAGGCGAGGGGGCCGAGGTCGCCCAGTCCCAGAATTGCCGTGCCGTTCGAAATGACGGCCACCAGGTTCCCCCGTGCGGTGTAGTCATAAACTGTGGATGGATCGTCCGCGATCGCCCGCACGGGAACGGCCACGCCCGGCGAATAGGCGAGACTGAGGTCGCGCTGGGTTGCCATCGGCTTGGATGGTCGAATTTCAATCTTGCCAGGCTTGGGCAGGGCATGAAAAAGAAGGGCCTCCTGATCGGTAAATGGTCGCTTCCTAGACATGTGTCCACTCTGGTCCTCAAGAGAAGGCCGACGATATCTCGTGCGGTCCCGTCACATCGCTGGTGTTCTGAATAGCGCCGGGCGACAGTCCTGTACAGGCGCGAGAATGACATGAACGGTCTGGCCGGTTCGATCGATATGTGTGAGCCAATGCCAGCGGCGGCAGGGGCGACGCCCATGATGGCGCAGTACCTTGCCATCAAGGAGGCCCACAGGGACTATCTCCTGTTCTACCGAATGGGCGATTTCTATGAACTCTTCTTCGATGATGCCGTCAAAGCGGCGGCTGCGCTGGACATTGCTCTGACGAAAAGGGGCAAACACCATGATGCCGACATTCCGATGTGCGGCGTGCCGGTGCATTCCGCAGAGAATTATCTGCTGACGCTCATCCGGAAAAATTTCAAGGTTGCTATCTGCGAGCAGACTGAAGATCCCGCAGAGGCCCGAAAGAGAGGATCCAAGGCTGTGGTTGCCCGCGAGGTTGTTCGCGTGGTGACGCCAGGAACGCTGACGGAGGATCAGCTCCTTTCGCCCCGCAGGCACAACTATCTTTCGGCGGTCAGCAGGCTCCCGGATGGCTTCGGGGTTGCCTGGGTCGACATCACCGATGGATCCTTTCGAACTGCCGAGGCGGATGAACGAACGCTTCTCCCTTTGATGGCGCGCATTTCACCCTCGGAAATTCTCCTCTCGGACCTTTCGGGGGGTGATCCGCTCCTGGCCTCGTTGCGGTCCGAGTTCGCGGATCGCATCACGCCAATCTCCCGGTTGAAATTTGACCCGGAAGCGGGCGAGCGGTTGCTTACGCGCCAGTTCAATGTCGCGTCGCTCGATGGGTTTGGCAGCTTCTCGCGAGCAGAGGTGTCGTCGGCGGGTGCTGTTCTTGCCTATCTCGAGCTGACGCAGAAGGGGAAGCTGCCATCCCTGCGTCCACCGTCGAGGCAGTCGCCGTCGGGGGTCATGCTGATGGATGGTGCGACGCGACGCAACCTTGAAATCGTCGAGACGCTTTCGGGTGAATTCCAGGGCAGCCTGCTTGCAACCGTCGACCGGACGTTGACTGCTGCGGGTGGCCGCGAGATGGCCGAGTGGCTTCAGTCGCCGCTCACTGATGCCGCTTCCATCAATGCGCGCCTCGATGGTGTTGCCTTCTTTGTTGCGCGTCGCGAAGTTCGGGAGCGATTGCGCGATGTCTTCCGTCGCTTGCCTGACATGGCGCGCGCCCTCGCGCGGCTTTCAGTCGGAAGGGGTGGGCCGCGGGATCTGGGTGTCGTTCGTGATGCCCTCACACATGCCTTCGCCATTCCAGGTGCGTTGGATCTGGAGGGTGACGCTCGCATATCGTTGCCGGAGATCGTCTGCGATCTGATTGCACGGCTTGAAACGATGCGCAGCGCAGTTCAGGACATTTACCTGAAGCTCAAACAGAGCCTCGTGGAGGAGTTGCCGCTGCATGCCCGCGATGGAGGCTTTGTTGCCAAGGGGATCAGCGCGGAGCTCGACCAGTATCGCTGCTTGCGAGATGATGCGCGCCTCGTGATCGTTGATCTCGAGTCTCGGCTGCGATCGGATACGGGCATCGGTTCGCTGAAGGTGAAGCACAACAATGTCCTCGGGTATCATATCGAGATCACAGCTACCAATGCCGAGCGGCTGAAAGCTTCGGAGGCGGGTCGCAGCTTTCTTCACCGCCAAACAACTGCGCAGGCGCAGCGCTATACCAATACGGAGCTATCCGAACTCGCCAGCCGCATCACAGAGGCTGGCGAGCGTACGCTTGCGCTTGAGACTGACCTGTTCCTGGAGATGGCAGCAAGCGTCCACTCTGTCTCGGCTTCGCTTGCCGATGCGGCTCTGGTGATTGCGCAAATGGACGTTCTATCTTCGCTTGCGACCCTCGCTGCAGATCTCGGCTACACGCGTCCTGTTATTGGCGACGGGCTGGACTTTGCCATCGAGCGTGGTCGCCATCCGGTCGTGGAAGCCGCCCTGGCCCGGCAGGCCAAGGGTTTTGTTGCCAATGACTGTGACCTTTCGCCTGACGGTTCAGGCCGGCTCTGGCTTGTGACTGGGCCCAATATGGCCGGAAAATCAACCTTTCTCCGGCAAAATGCTCTCATTGCCATCCTTGCCCAGGCAGGGTCCTTCGTGCCGGCAGCTGCGGCGCGGATCGGTCTTGTCGATCGGTTGTTCAGCAGGGTTGGTGCGGCCGATGACCTTGCACGCGGCCGGTCGACCTTCATGGTGGAGATGATCGAGACCGCTGCCATTCTCAACCAGGCCACGGAGCGGTCGCTTGTCGTTCTCGATGAGATCGGGCGAGGTACAGCAACGTTTGATGGGCTCTCCATCGCCTGGGCGACCGTGGAGCGCCTCAACCATGTCAATCGATCGCGTGCCCTGTTCGCTACCCATTATCATGAGCTTACCACCCTGGCGACACGCCTGCAGGGCATTGCCAACGTCACCGTGCAGGTCCGCGAGTGGAATGGCGGGATCGTATTTCTGCATGAGGTGCTGCAGGGTGCGGCGGATCGCTCCTACGGGATCCACGTGGCGCGTCTTGCGGGCTTGCCGGAAGACGTGCTCAGGCGCGCGCAGGAGGTGCTTCGGGCTCTGGAGCAGGGGGATACCGGACGGCGTGCCAAGACGCTACTCGACGACCTGCCGCTGTTTGCCTCGTTGAACTCTTCGCCAGCGCCAAGGGTGCCCGGCCCCGCGGAGCAGAAACTTCGGTCTGTCAATGTCGACGAATTGTCACCCAGGGCTGCGCTGGAACTGGTTTACGAGTTGAAGCGGCTGGCCGATCAGGTAGGTTGACCGCTCCGGTCAATCCTTGGGTAATCCTGATGCCTGTCGTCAGCGAACAAAATGATCTGCGAATGCGGCTGACCGCGGCTGTGCAAGACCAAGGTGCGGATGTTGCGCGCCTGAAAATCCTGGCACTGCCGCTTTTCAAGGAGACGCTAGCGACTGCGAGGCAACGATTGCGCGACGGCCTCGCGAATGGAGGCACAGGCCTCGTCGAAGCCAAGGCTTTTGCGCGTGACGTCGATGGCCTGGTGCATGTCCTCTATGACTTCACTCTGAAACATGCCTTTTATGCCCAGAATCCCACTGAGTCCGAGCGCGTCGCTGTTGTGGCGGTGGGCGGCTATGGCCGTGGTGCACTTGCGCCAGGATCGGATGTCGATCTCTTGTTCGTCATGCCGTTCAAGCAAACGGCGTGGGGAGAGAGCGTTGTCGAGTTCATGCTCTATATCCTGTGGGATCTCGGGCTGAAGGTCGGGCATGCGACGCGCTCGATTGATGAGTGCATCCGACTTTCCCGGGCGGACCATACTGTTCGGACGGCGGTGCTGGAGGCGCGTTATATCTGTGGTTTCAGGCCGCTCTTCGATACGCTCAAACAGCGCTTTGCTTCAGAGGTCGTTGCGGTCACCCAGAACGACTTCGTGGAAGCGAAGCTTTCCGAGCGCCAGCGCCGTCATGCGATGACGGGCGAGAGCCGCTACCTTGTCGAACCCAACGTCAAGGATGGCAAGGGCGGCCTGCGGGATCTGCACACGCTCTACTGGATTGCGAAATACCTCTATCGTGTCGAGGACGTCTCCGATCTCGTCAAGGTTGGCTTTCTCAATGCGGAGGAGCTTCGTGCGTTCGAGCAGGCGGAAGAGTTTCTCTGGCTTGTCAGGTGCCATCTCCATCTCGTTGCCGGCCGCGCTGAGGAACGTCTGACTTTTGACGCGCAAGTCGAGATCGCGCGACGTCTGGGCTTTGTGGATGAGAAGGGCGAGCGCGGTGTCGAGCGCTTCATGCAGCGCTATTTCCTGACGGCCAAGACGGTGGGAGACCTGACGCGCATATTCTGCGCTGCGCTTGAGGCCCAGAACAAGAAGTCATGGCCATCATTTGGCCGCATGATCCCGGGCATCGGGCGATGGCGCACGGGGACCGATGGCTTCTTCGTCGAGCAAAACCGGGTCAGCATCGATGGCGTCGAGACGCTGCGCGGCGATCCCTGCAACATGATCCGCCTGTTCCACATTGCGAACAGCAAGGGCGTGGACATTCACCCCGATGCCCTGCGGCATGTCACACGGAACTTGCATCTTGTCGATGAAAAATTACGGTCAGAGCCCGAGGTGAACAGGTTGTTCCTGGAGCTCTTGTGCTCGCGCAAGGACCCGGAGCGGGCGTTGCGACAGATGAACGAGGCTGGCGTGTTTGGCGCTTTCGTCCCGGACTTCGGGCGTATCGTCGCAAAGATGCAATTCAACATGTATCACCACTACACAGTGGACGAGCATCTCATTCGTGCGATCGGGCATCTCGCGAAAATCGAGCGTGGCGAATACAAGGAAGAGCATCCTCTTGCGAATACGATCATCCACAAGGTGCTGTCGCGAGAGGTCCTGTACATGTCGGTCCTGCTTCATGACATCGCCAAAGGTCGGGAAGGGGACCATTCCGAGGTTGGGGAAGATGTTGCCACCTCGCTTTGCCCACGGCTCGGCATGGGTGCGGCTGAAACGGAAACCGTCGCGTGGCTTGTCCGTCACCACCTTGTCATGAGCGACGTTGCGCAGAAGCGTGACCTTTCCGACCCCAAAACCATTCGTGATTTCATTGACATCGTTCAGTCCCCCGAGCGCCTGCGGTTGCTGCTCTGTCTGACAGTTGCAGACATCAGGGCGGTCGGGCCCGGGGTCTGGAACGGCTGGAAGGGCCAGTTGTTGCGGCAGCTTTACTACGAGGCTGAAGCGCAGATGCTTGGGGGCTTCAGTTCGACAGCGAGGCCACAGCTTGTCCAGATGGCGCGTGCCGCCCTTGCCGAGCGTCTCGAGGGATGGGACGCGGCAGACCGAGACAAGGCCATTGCCCGGCATCATGACGCGTTCTGGCTCTCGCTCGATGCAGATACGCATCACCGGGTTGCCCTGCAGATGCGCGATGCCGACCTGAAGGGTGAAGGCTTCAGTCTGGCTGCACGGGTGGACTTGCGCCGGTCAGCCACCGAGCTATCCATCTACACCCAAGACCGACCTGGCCTCTTCTCGCGTCTCGCCGGAGCCTTTGCGATGAGCGGGACAAACATCCTCGATGCCAAGATTTTCACGACCCGTGATGGCATGGCGATCGACCTGTTCTCGGTGCAGGACTCGACCGGAGAGCCCATAAGTTCTGCCCGTGTGATCGCACGCATCCGGAAGACCATGGAAAGTGTTCTGGCTGGGGATATCTCGCCGAAGACCTTCACCTCCGCGCAGCGCGTTCGCAAGCGGGAGGAGGCATTTCGTGTCGAGCCGCAGGTGCTGATCGACAATGCTGCTTCGGACACGCACACAGTCATCGAGGTTAATGGCCGCGACCGACCAGGCCTGCTTCATGACCTGACTCGCGCGCTCTTCGAGGCCCGGTTGTCCATTCATTCCGCTCAGGTCTCGACTTTCGGGGAGCGCGCCGTCGACGTGTTCTATGTCAAGGATGTCTATGGCCTCAAGGTTACCCATCCGCACCGGATCCAGGATATTCGCGACCGCGTGCACGAAGCGCTGGGGGACGGGGGCGTGAGCGCTCCGGGCCGGTCGGTGGACGCTGCCGTTCTGTAAGCTTTTCACATGCCCTGCTTGCCGTGGGTCAAGGGATTGGCGATAAGGCCGCTTGCTATCCTCTCTTGTGGATCTTCATGATGAGCGTCGAACACCCCGCCCTTGTCTTCTCAGGCATGCAGCCGACCGGCAATCTGCATTTGGGAAACTATCTCGGGGCCATCCGCAACTGGCTCAGGCTGCAAGCCTCCTATCGCTGCATCTACTGCATCGTGGACTTGCATGCGATGACCATGGATTTCAGCCCTGAGCAGCTTGCGAAATCCACGCGAGAGGTCGCGGCCGCCTACATCGCGAGCGGCGTAGATCCCAAGCGTTCGATCATTTTCGCGCAGTCTGCAAACAGCGACCATGCGGAGCTTGCCTGGATCTTCAACTGTGTTGCACGGGTCGGCTGGCTCAACCGCATGACGCAGTTCAAGGACAAGGCGGGGAAGAACCGTGAAGCGATGAGTGTCGGTCTCTATACGTACCCGGTGCTCATGGCAGCAGATATCCTTGGATACAAGGCGACGCATGTTCCGGTTGGTGATGACCAAAAGCAACACGTTGAGCTGGCCCGTGATATTGCGCAAAAGTTCAACAATGATTTCGGGCAGGATGGTTTCTTCCCGTTGCCCGAGCCCATCATCACGGGGCCTGCAACCCGTGTGATGAGCCTGCGTGATGGTTTGGCCAAGATGTCAAAGTCAGATCCTACAGACTATTCTCGCATCAACCTGACGGATGATGCGGATACAATTGCGCTCAAATTCCGCAAGGCGAAGACGGACCCCCATCCCTTGCCGGAGACAGAGGCTGATCTTGAGGGTCGACCGGAGGCGAATAATCTCCTCTCGATCTATGCCGCCTTTGTCGACAAGCCGAAGCAGGCGGTAGTGGATGAGTTCAGTGGGGCTCAGTTCTCCACTCTCAAGAGCGCCTTGGCCGACCTCGTGGTTTCAAAGCTTTCACCCATTGCCACTGAGATGCGACGGCTGCTGGGTGACCAAGCAGAGCTCGACCGGCTCCTGAAGGAGGGGGCGGACCAGGCCCGGGCCGTTTCCAATCCTGTGCTGGCGGATGTCCGCCGCGTTGTTGGCATTGGCCGGTGATGATAGTCTGTTCAGCGCAGTCCAACGGGCATACGACATGACCGAGAGCACGGTGAAGGCCGGGGGGCAGATGCCGCGGCGTCGCAAGTTCCTGGTGATCGTGGACCGCTCGCCCGAGCATCGCAAGGCCCTGCGTTATGCGGCGCGGCGCGCGGAACATACGCATGGACTTGTCTCACTGCTCAACGTGATTTCTCCCGGTGATTTCCAGCATTGGCGATCCGTGGAAGATGCCATGCGAGAAGAAGCCCTTGGTGAGGCCGAGCGGTTGCTCCATGAGGCGGCAAGGTTTGTCCACGAGCTCAGCGGGCTTCATCCGGAGGTGATCGTTCGGGAGGGGAAGTCTCGCGACGTTGTCATGAGCCTGCTGAAGGAAGACCCCGATATCATGGTGCTGGTGCTTGCCGCCGGCACCGGGCGTGAGGGGCCGGGTCCCCTCGTTTCACTGGTCGCCCAGCAGGCGCAGCTTGCCTATCCGATACCCGTTACCATCGTTCCGGGTGGGTTGAGCGACAACGATATCGATGGCTTGGCCTGATGAGCCCCGAATAGAGCCATTTTCTGGCGGGCAGTTGTTCCGGCGCACAAGTCCAACTATCTCTGCACCTACAGCTATCTTCACGAGGTCGAGACGTGTTCATCCAGACAGAGTCTACCCCCAATCCCGCTACGCTCAAGTTTCTGCCCGGTAGAGATGTTCTCGGGGTGGGTGTGGCTGATTTTCCAGATGCGCAGTCTGCTCAACGCTCGCCGCTTGCTGCGCGGCTTTTTTCGATCGACGGCGTCACCGGCGTGATGCTGGGAGCGGATTTCGTAACGGTCACAAAAGGATCAGCCGAATGGGACGCCCTGAAGCCGATGCTTCTGGGTGCGATCATGGATCACTTCACGAAGGGTCTGCCTGTACTCGACGCTGACAACTCTTCCCAGTTGCTGCGGGAAGACTATGACGTGAAGGACGAGGAAATCGTGTTGCAAATCAAGGAGTTGCTCGAGACCCGGGTTCGCCCAGCGGTTGCCAGGGATGGTGGCGATATCGTGTTTCGAGGCTATGAAGGAAGTTCGGGGACGGTATTCCTGAACATGCGGGGATCTTGCGCCGGGTGCCCTTCATCGACAGCCACGCTCAAGAATGGCATCGAAAACATGTTGCGGCACTACATTCCCGAGGTCAATGCAGTCGAAGCTGTCTCGGCCTGAGGCATTGATCGAGCAAGAGTTTCAACAGATGAGCCCCGGAGGCATGACGTGCGGAATGCTATAGACGATGCGGCGTTGGACCAGATGTTCAGGTCGGCCCGGTCACAGAACAAGTGGCAGGACAAGCCTGTCTCGGACACCCTCATTCAGGCCATGTACGATTTGATGCGGATGGCCCCTACCAGCGCCAACGGTTCGCCCGCACGCTTCATCTTCATCAATTCGGAAGCGGGGCGGGAGAAGCTGAAGCCTTTTTTGCTGCCAAATAATGTGTCCAAGGTCATGACGGCTCCCGTCACGGCCATCATCGGGTATGATCTCGAGTTCTATGAAAAGCTTCCCGTGTTATTCCCGCATGTCGATGCGCGGAGCTGGTTTGCAGGGAATGAAAGGCTCGCGGAGGCAACTGCGTTCCGCAACAGCTCGCTTCAGGGTGCCTATCTGATCATGGCGGCGCGGGCCCTTGGGCTCGACTGTGGCCCGATGTCCGGTTTCGACAATGATGGTGTCGACAAGGCCTTCTTTGCCGGTACCAAGGTCAGGTCCAATTTCATCTGTTGTATCGGTTACGGTGATCCCAGCGGCGTTTTCCCTCGATCACCACGCCTTTCATTCGATGAGGCGTGCCGGATTGTATGACCGGACAGCTCATTCTCGGGCTTGATACAAGTTTCGGACCGGTGTCGGCTGCACTGATTGCTGCGGACGGCTGCGTCCTCGGTACCCGGAGGATTGCCGAAGCCGCAGGACAACAAGCCGAATTGTTGCCCCCCCTCGTGGCTGACCTCTTTGCTTCGTGCAACGCGGAATTCAGGTCGCTTGCCCGCGTTGTCGTGACAACGGGGCCTGGTGCATTCACAGGCGTTCGTGTTGGGGTCGCCTTTGCCAAGGGTTTGAGCATTGCTACCGGGGCTGACGTCGTGGGCCTGTCCAGCCTTGAATGCCTCGCCATCCAGGCGCAGGCGTTGCATGCAGGGTCGCGGGTGGGGGTTCTTCTCGATGCCAAACGTGACGAGGTCTATGCCTTCGTTCGCGACGGCGACGGGGCGCATGTTCTTGCGCCCTCCTTGCTGCCCGTGAGAGACGTGCCCTCCGGGCTCGGGCCCCCGCGTGACGAGCCGCTGCTGCTGTTCGGTAGTGGTCGACGCCTTGCTCAAGTTCCTGGTTCTGTCTGTCCTGAGCACGATGTGACTGACGTGGATGTCGTGATGCTGGCCAAGATTGGTGCAGCGGTTGAGCCACTGCGAGGCGGCTTGTCCCTGACATATCTGCGAGCGCCGGACGCAAGGTTGCCCTGATGGTCCTGCCTGCGACGGTTCTTGATGCCGACGTCAGCGACGCTGGAGCATTCGCCGTGCTGCACGCCTCAAGTTTCACGGACCCCTGGTCGGCGGCGTCCTTCGCGACGCTTCTCTGTCGACAGCAGGTTTTTGGTCTCAAGTTGATGGCTGATGGAGGGGGAGTTGCCGCTTTCATTCTTGCCCAAGTCATTGCGGGAGATGGGGAAGTCCTTACGTTCTGTGTGGATCCGGCGCTGCGACTTGCGGGTCGAGGACGATGGCTGCTTGAGGAGGCCTGTCGCCGGGCCCGGGCTCAAGGCGCTCTTTCCGTGTATCTGGAGGTCTCGGAAGAAAATGCTGCGGCTCTGGCTCTCTATGCAAAGGCAGGTTTCGTTTCCGTCGGGCGGCGCAAAGGCTATTATGTGGAGCCTGCGATTGGCGCGCGCGGCAGCGATGCGCTTGTCATGCGCAAGATGCTTGCCGAGTAGACGCATGGGTGTAAGCGTATTAATCAATGGTCAGATGATCAGGTAGCCGGTGATACATGGATCGCATTGAGAGGCTCTGCATTGAAAAAGGGTTGCGGATGACGGGGCAGCGCCGCGTCATTGCCCGCGTCCTCTCGGAAGCGCAGGATCACCCGGATGCAGAGGAACTCCATCGCCGGGCAGCTGCGATCGATCCCCACATCAGCATCGCGACCGTGTACCGAACTGTGCGCCTGCTGGCAGAAGCTGGAATCCTCGAGCGGCACGATTTTCGTGATGGGCGTTCGCGCTATGAAGAGGTCCCCGACGAGCACCACGACCATCTCATTGATGTTCAAACCGGGCGGGTTATCGAATTTCACGATGACAAGATTGAAGAGCTGCAGCGTCTTGTTGCAGAGAAGCTCGGCTATCGTCTCGTCGACCACCGGCTGGAGCTTTACGGGGTACCGCTGAGTGCAACTGTTGCTGATGCGAAACCGAAACTCCGCAAATAGAGCCACGCCATGCTTGTGATGCAGACACTTCGAGGATTCGGTATTGCCGTCGGCTTCATTGTTCTGACGGCCGCTTTCGTGCCGGCGCAGTGGCTTGCCTTGCGGTTCAAGTCGCCCCTGGCTGACAGTTTGCCGGTTGTGTTTGCCCGCGGATTGTGTGGCTTGATCGGAATCCGAGTGGAGACATTCGGACGCCCTTGCCGTGAGAAGGGCGTGCTTCTTGCCTGCAACCATTCCTCCTATCTCGACATGCCTGTCCTGGCGGCCGTGACACCGGTTTGTTTCGTCGCGAAGGCCGAAGTTGGACAATGGCCGTATTTTGGAACGCTTTCGAGGCTCGTCCGGACGGTATTTGTCGAGCGTGAGCGGCGCAGCAAGGCTGGGGAGCAGCGAGATGCCATCCGTGAGCGTCTCGAGGCGGGTGGCACGATTGTGCTGTTCCCGGAAGGAACATCGAGTGACGGCAACCGTGTTCTCGGCTTCAAGAGCTCCCTTTTGGGATCTGCCAACTCCATGGTTGTCGATGCGAGTGGCCAACGGCGGCGTGTGCTGGTGCAGCCCGTCTCGGTTGCCTATACGCGTTTGCATGGCATGCCCATGGGGCGTGAGTTTCGTCCGTTCTTTGCCTGGTATGGTGACATGGACCTTGTCCCGCATCTCTGGCAGGCTTTCTGCCTGGGGCCCATTGACGTCATGGTGCACTATCATCCGCCTCTTACGGTGGACCAGTTTCCATCGCGCAAGGAGCTCACCGCCGAGTGCGAGCGCCTTGTCGCTGCTGGTGTGACGCATGCGCTTTCCGGGCGCCCCGGGGCGGTCGGGCCCGCTTACGAGGATGAGCCCATCGACATTCCGCCAATCCAGGATCACCCGGCGCGGGATTTCGATTAAGCTTGAGTTCAGCAGGGCTTTGACCCATAAGCTCGCGCCGTTTTTCAGGGTTGCCAGACAAGATTGGCAGCAGGCCGTGACGCAGAAGATCTTCATCAAGACGTATGGTTGCCAGATGAATGAGTATGATTCCGCCCGCATGGCGGATGTCATGGCTCCGCATGGCTATCTGCGTGTACCGGCGCCGGAGGATGCTGACCTCGTCATTCTGAACACATGCCATATTCGCGAGAAGGCCTCGGACAAGGTTTACTCCGAGCTTGGGCGCTTGCGGGCACTCAAGAGCGCGCGTGCCGGGGAAGGCCGGCAGATGATTGT
>JBEIFU010000006.1:0-24751 GCA_040382295.1 Alphaproteobacteria bacterium | reverse complement strand
CGATCCGCACTGAGATACGACGGATGCGTGACCTCACGTCTCACCCCTTTGGGGTCAATATTGCGTTGGCTTTTGTTCGTGATCCAAACATCGTCAGGTTCGTCGACGAGGCTTTGGTGCAGCAGGGTGTCCGCTTTGTGACCACTTCGGCGGGTGACCCAGCGAAGTTCTGCCGTGAACTGAAGGCTTTGGGCCTCACAGTCTTCCATGTCGTCCCTACGCTCAAGGCTGCGCTCAAAGCGGTGGAGGCCGGGGTTGACGGGTTGATCGTGGAGGGAGGCGAGGGCGGTGGGTTCAAGAATCCGCAACCTGTCGCCTCGATGGTGTTGCTGCCACTGGTTCGGGAGAAGGTCGACATTCCGATTGTGGCTGCTGGTGGCATCACCTGTGGCCGGACAATGGCCGCGGCCTTCGCCCTTGGGGCAGAGGGCGTACAGATGGGGACGAGGATGGTGTCTGCTGCGGAGTCTCCTGTACATGCCAACTGGAAGCAGGCGATCATCGACGCAGAAGATACGGGCACGGTTTTTCTGAACAAGTTCTCACGTCCGGCGTTGCGGGCCCTCAGAACCGAGAAGACAGCGCGGTTGGAGCGCGAGCTTGGGCCATCCTACCAGGGACCACCAGTGACTGCCGAGTTCGCGCGGGCGAAAGACCTGTACTTTGGCGGCGACATGGAGGCCTCCATTGCCCTCACCGGACAGGTGGCGGGGCGGATCGACAGCGTCAAGCCGGTGAAGCAGATCATCGATGAAACGGTCCACGACTTCCACCGAACGGTTGCGCGTATGACCGAGAGCTATCCTGTCCAATCCTGATCCCCTTCCTCGAGGTAACCGGCCATGCTCGCGCCTGCTTCCGTTTCCGACTATCGCGAAATTGCCCGCCGCAAACTGCCGCGGCTCATGTTCGATTATGTCGACGGTGGTGCCTTCGAGGAGGCGACGCTTGCGGCAAACCGCAGTGATCTGCAGAAGATATCGCTCAAGCAGAAAGTCATGCGGGACGTCTCGACGCTGGATACGAGCGTGTCGTTGTTCGGGCAGACGCAGTCGCTGCCGATCATCCTGGCACCCGTTGGTTTTGCCGGAATGATGGCCCGTCGCGCCGAGGTTCAGGCTGCACGTGCCGCCGAGAAGGCCGGCGTTCCCTTCACCCTGTCGACTGTCGGTATTTGCCCGATAGAAGAGGTCCGTCGGGCAACGCGACAGCCCTTCTGGTTCCAGCTTTACATGATGCGGGACCGGGGTGTGGTCCGCGAGATCATTTCGCGGGCGCAGGACGCAGGATGCGGTGCCCTGGTCTTCACTGTTGACTTGCCCGTACTCGGTACGCGGTATCGGGATATCCGGAATGGCATGGGCGTGCAGTTGCCTTTGGTGTCCCGCCTTAGAATGGCGGCGAATTTCCTGTCGAGGCCGGGCTGGCTTGTTGACGTGGCGCTCAGGGGGCGTCCCCTGACCTTCGGCAACCTCGCAGGTGTGGTGAAGGATGCGCACTCGCTGGGTGCTCTTCTGCAATGGACCACGACGGCGCTGGATCCAAGCGTGACCTGGAAGGATCTTGAGTGGGTCCGGAGCGTCTGGAAGGGGCCCCTGATCCTGAAGGGGGTGCTGGATGAAGAGGACGCGCGGGAAGCTGTTGCGACAGGCGCGGACGGTATCGTTGTGTCCAACCACGGCGGTCGACAGCTGGACGCGGCGCGTTCGACCATCTCGGTCCTGCCTCGCATTGCGGATGCGGTTGGAGATCGAACCACCGTCCTCATGGACGGGGGGATCCGGTCAGGCCAGGATGTCACGCGTGCCGTTGCGCTTGGTGCTAGGGCATGTCTCGTCGGCCGGGCGTGGGTCTATGGCGTGGCGGCACAGGGGGAGGCTGGTGTCACCGCTGTGCTGGAGACCATGAAGCGCGAACTGCGCACGAGCATGGCGCTCGTTGGCGCGTCGCGGGTGGAAGCCATCGGCCGGTCTGTCGTCGAAGGCTAGGCTTGCGTCTGTCCGAAACGGCGCCGGGCCTCGACAAAAGCGAGTAGCCGTTCCTCGACCGAGCGGTTAATCGTGCCATCCGCGAAGTGACCGGAGGGTCCTCTCTCGCCTGCGGACAGGCCCGTCAGAATTTCCATGCCCTGGTCAATCGTCTCGACGGCAAAGACATGGAACAGGCCTCTCTCGCAGGCGTCGCGCACTTGCGGGTCGAGCATCAGGTGCTGTTCGTTGGCTTTGGGTATGAGGACACCATGCGTTCCGTCGAGGCCGCGGCCCTGGCACAGGCCGAAGAAGCCTTCGATCTTTTCGTTCACGCCGCCGATGGCCTGGATTTCACCGCGCTGGTTCACCGATCCTGTCACGGCAAAGCCCTGGTGGATGGGTATGCCTGAAAGCGCCGACAGGATCGCATAGAGTTCGGCCGATGAGGCGCTGTCGCCATCGATGCCTGCGTATGACTGTTCGAACACAATGCTGGCATGGAGTGACGGGGGTGTCTCGCGCGCATAACGCGACGAGATATATGAGCCAATGATCAGAACACCCTTGGAGTGCAGAGGGCCGCCGAGTTCGACTTCCCGCTCAACGTCGACGACTTCGCCTGTGCCGACGCGCACGCTGGCTGTTATCCTGACTGGGCGGCCGAAGGCGTAGCCGCCCATCGAGAGAACGCTGAGACCGTTGATCTGCCCAATCTTGGCGGCGCTGGTGTCCACGAGCATGATGTTGCGCTGGATCATTTCAAGGTACTGCAGCTGCGTCCGGTCGTGGCGTTGTCTCCAGGCGCCGAGAGCCCGTTTCACGTCTGAGGCCTCGACAACGCTGTTTCCCGCTTCGCTGGCCCAGAAGTCGGCCTCGCGTAGATAGTCGGCAAGCTCGCCTACGCGCAGGGACAGTTTGCGTGCATCTTCTGCCTCGCGCGATGACTGCTCGATAATCAGGGCGACGGCTGGTGCCGAGAGTGGCTTCAGTCCTTCGCGGCGTGCGATCGAGCCGATGAGTTGTGCATAGGCGCGTGTTGTCTCCTGGCTCCAGTCGACCGTGTCCTCGAATTCAACGGCAATCTTGAACAGGTCTGAGAAATCCGGGTCAGCTGCGAACAGCATGTAATAGAGCGACCGGTCGCCAAAGAGGATGAGCTTGACGTTCAGCGGGATGGGATCGGGCTTGAGGGTCTGGGTTGCCATGATCGACATGCGATCAGTGGGCGACTCGATCGATATCGATCGCGCGCGCAGGCTGCGCTTCAGCATTTCCCACGCATAGGGCTCAAGCAGCAACCTTCGCGCGTCGATCAGGAGAAAGCCGCCATTTGCAAGGTGGAGGCTGCCGGGCCGGATCAGCGAGAAGTCGGTGAATAGCGCGCCCATCTGCGCCTGTTGTTCGATGCGTCCTATGAGGTTGCCGATGGAGGGATTGTCTTCCGTGATTACCGGGGCGCATTGCTTTGATCCGTCGCCGACCAGAAGGTTCACGCGGAAGCGCTTCAGCTTGGGGTCGTCCGGGATGGTTGCCTCAGCCTGAAGAGGACCGTCATCCTGCTTTGCCATCGACATGAATTTGAACAGGCCGAAGTGGCGGACGAGTTCTTCGTTGAGGACTTTCAGGTGGTCGCGCAGTGCGGGAATGTCCTGGACTGTACCTTCGACGTCGGCGAGAACCTCGCCAACGACGCGGCGGGCGTATTCGTGGTCGAGCGCCTGCTGTTTCTGTCTGCGCTCGCGCTCCCAGGCGGGGAGCTTCTCCATCAGTTCCGCGAGCTGTTCCTGGAGAAGCTCGATCTTGCCGAGAATGATGTTTCTCTGGTCGTCGGGCAGTGCGGTGAACGCATCGGGCGGCATGACAGCGTTGTCTGCGATGGGCGCGAAGGTGAAGCCCGAGGAGGTGCGCAGAAGTGCAATGCCTTCACCACGTGCCTTTGCGGCAAGGCCCTCGAAAGCCTGCTCCTGCTGTGCGTTGACACTTTCCAGCGCTGTTCGTCGCTTGGCCTGATACTCGGTGCTTTCGAAGATGGCGGGAACCAGGGCGATGAGTTCCTCAAGAGCCGCGTCGAGTGACGCCTTGAAACCCTGACCGCGGCCGGCGGGCAGGGGGATTGCCCTGGGTCGGTCGGGCTGTTCCCAGTTGGCGACATAGATCCAGTCGGCTGGCGGGGACATGCTGGCAGCGAGTTTTTCTACCAGGGCGCGCACGATGCCGTGGCGCGCGGTACCGCGTTCGCCAAGGATGAACAGGTTGAAGCCCGGCTTGTCGATGCGCGCACCCATGTCGAGCGCCTCGAGCGCGCGCTCCTGGCCCACCAGGCCCTCGAACAGCGGCGTCTCCGCCGTGGTTTCAAAACCCAAGTCCGCAGGATTGCAGGTTCGTCGCAATGCTGCGGCGCTCAGTCTCCTGGGGTGCTGGATCAGTTCGTCTTGCCGTGCGGTCATGGGGTGCTCCATGGATTGACGAAACAGAACATGCGGGCGTGCTGCGGTGCAACGGCAAGAAACAGCTTTTACCCTTTCCTTTGGTGTCCTAAAGCTTTCTTCGCCAATCGTCTGAAGGTCCCATTTTCAACCGAGGCTTTCTCCCATGTTCGACGTCCAGCGGCTTCACAGCCACGTTCACCAGAACTGGAATGACGCGATCATTCCCTCGCTGGTTGATTACATCCGGATCCCGAACAAGTCGCCGGCCTATGATCCAGACTGGGCCAAGCATGGCTACATGGAGGATGCCGTCAGCCTGATGGCCGCGTGGGCACACGAGCGGCTAGAGGCGCTGCCGGGGTCGACGCTCGAGGTGGTCCGGCTTGAAGGGCGCACGCCGGTGATCCTGATCGAAGTTCCCGGGGCGAGCGATGACACGGTTCTGCTCTATGGACATCTCGACAAGCAGCCCGAGATGACAGGCTGGTGGGACGGGTTTGGTCCATGGACGCCTGTCATCAAGGACGGCAAGCTCTATGGACGAGGCGGGGCGGATGACGGCTATGCGATGTATGGTTCGCTGGCGGCGCTTCTGGCGCTGAAGGACCAGAAAGTGCCGCATGCGCGGTGTGTGATCCTGATCGAGTCCTGCGAGGAATCGGGTAGCTATGACCTGCCATTCTACATCGACCACCTTGCGGACCGGATCGGCAAGCCGTCGCTGGTGATCTGCCTCGATTCCGGTTGCGGCAATTATGACCAGCTCTGGCTAACCACGTCGCTGCGCGGCAATGGCGTCGGGACACTGACCGTGCGTGTACTGACCGAGGGCGTGCATTCGGGTGATGCGTCGGGGATCGTGCCGTCAAGCTTCAGGATCGCACGGCAGTTGCTGTCGCGCATCGAGGATGAAGCTACGGGGCGCATCCTTCCCGACGAGCTCTATGTTCAGATTCCGCCGCAACGCATCGCGCAGGCGCAGGTGGCTGCGAAGGTGTTGGGGCCTGAAGTCTATTCGAAGATGCCATTTGCCGGCGGAACCTTGCCGATGGGGGACGATCTGACCGAGCTGGTCCTGAACCGGACCTGGCGGCCTCAGCTGGCCATCATCGGTGGCGATGGTCTGACCCCCTCGGCCAACGCGGGCAACGTTCTCCTGCCATATACGACGCTGAAGCTCTCGTTTCGTTGGCCACCGACCCTGAATGCCAATGATGCGATCGAAACGGTTGAACGCATTCTCACCCGCCATCCGCCCTATGGCGCGGAGGTCTCGGTGTCATTCGACCGGGGTGGTACGGGTTGGAACGCCCCGCCTCTGGCGCCCTGGCTGGAGGCTTCAGTTGCGCGTGCGTCGGAGCAAGCGTTCGGCAAGCCTGTCGTTTACATGGGCGAGGGCGGGACTATTCCGTTCATGGGCATGCTGGGCCAGAAGTTTCCGGAGACACAGTTCGTGATCACGGGCGTGCTGGGGCCGCATTCGAATGCGCACGGACCCAATGAGTTCCTGCACATCAAGACGGGCGAGCGCGTGACCTCTGCGGTGGCGACGATCCTGTCGGACCATTTCAATCGTGATCGGGGCGCGAGGTCCGCAGGCGCTTGACTTGACCGCGATGCTTCTTCGTGTCGACACGCTGGGCCCTTGCTGCGCGCGAGGGGCGGGTGGCCTTGCGGGGCTTGGGAACGTGGGTTGCTTCGCGGATGAGCGCGATCAGCTTTTCAAGTGCGTCGGCGCGATTGCGGTCCTGGGTGCGGTGGCGCTGGGCCTCGATCACGATAACTCCGTCTTTCGTCAGCCGGTTGCCGGCCAGTTTCTGAAGGCGGATGGAGACGTCGGTTGGCAGGTTGGGCGAGAAACGGGCGTCGAAGCGCAGTTCAACGGCCGTCGACAGCTTGTTGACGTTCTGGCCACCGGGTCCTGAGGCGCGCACGAAGGTCTCGTGGAGTTCAGCCTCATCGATGCTGATTTTATCTGTAATCCTGATCATGGATGCTTCGTGTCCCGGCGGTGATTTGATATGAGCGCAAAGGACGGGCAAAATCAGCCCCAAAATTGCAGGATCCGGTCATGATGAAGCGTCTGGTGTTTGCCCTGTTGGCCTGTGCCCTTGTTGCTGGAGGTGCGATGGCGGCCTCGAAGCTGCGGCTTTCGGTTGCCACGGGCGGGACGGGGGGTGTGTTCTTTCCCTATGGCGGGGGGCTTGCCCGCGTGCTGAGCCACAAGGTTCCCGGCATGCAGGTCACCGCCGAGGTGACGGGCGGCTCGGTTGACAACATCAAGCTTGTGGGTGCCGGGGATGCCGATATCGGGTTTTCAACGATCGACTCGGCTGTCGACGGCAAGAAGGGTGTCGGTGCCTATGCCGATACCGGACCGCAGGACATCGTCGCCATCGCGTTGCTCTATGACAGCTTCGTGCATGTTGTTGCGCGCGCCGATCTGAACATCACGGATGTGGGAAAGCTCAAGGGGCGGCGCATCTCCGTGGGGTCGGCGGGTTCGAGCACCGAGGCAATTGCCGACAGGATCCTCGCTGCTGCCAAGCTCTCGCCAACGAAGGACGTCAAGCGCGAGAACCTGAGCGTGGCAGAGTCTGCTGCAGCGCTGAATGACGGAAAGATCGATGCCTTCTTCTGGATCGGCGGGCTGCCCACATCTGCGGTGACCGACCTGGTGACGACCGGACGCATCAAGACCAGCTTCGTGCCGACGGCGCAGCTGCTGCCCGCGCTTAATGCCAAGTATCCGGGGCTTTATCGCAGCTTCATCCTTCCCAAGGGGGTCTATGCCAATTTGCCCGCTGCCGTCCCGGGGCTTGGCGTTTCAAACCTGTTGTTCGTGTCGCGGGACATGAAGGACGAGACCGTCAGAAAGATCCTGGCAGGCATCTTCGACAACCTGTCCGAGGTGCAGAAGATCCATCCTGATGCACGGCAGCTGACATTGAAGAGTGCCGCTGCACCGACGGCCATTCCGTTTCATCCTGCAGCCGCAGCGTTCTACAAGGCGCGTGGCGCAGCAAAGTGAGCACAGCAGCACCGCAGACCATCCAGTCCGAGGAGCAGCCACAGCGGCAGCTGACCGGTGCGCCTGCCTGGATCGCCACGGGGCTGCTTTTCCTGCTCTCTGCCATCGCGCTTTACTGGACGCAGTATTCGATCGGGACCAGCGAGTTCAGGGCCCTGTTCCTGATGCTTGTCCTGGTGCTGTCGTTTCTTCTCTATCCTGTTCTGGTCCGCTCGGTACACAGGGACCGGGTCTACATCATTGACTGGATCCTTATTGCCGTTTCGGTTGCGGCTCTCGTCTATCTGATTACCCATGTTGATGCGTCCAAGACCCGTGCCACGCGCCCGCTCGAGATCGAGCAGTGGCTGGGCGGTGCGCTGATCCTGTGCATCCTCGAGGCCACGCGGCGCACGACGGGATGGGCGCTGCCGCTGATCACGGCCGGGTTTCTTGGCTATGCCCTGCTCGGTCCCTACATGCCTGAGCCGCTCGACCATCGCGGCTATTCACTGGCGCGCATCATCGGGCAGAACTACCTGACGCTTGAGGGCATCTTCTCTGCGCCACTGGATGTTGCCTCGACCTTCATCGTGCTGTTCACGATCTATGGCGCGGTGCTCGCGCGCAGCGGCGCCGGGGGCTTCTTCATCAGCTGGGCCTTTGCGCTTTTTGGCAAGCGGGCCAGCGTCTCGGCGCCGGGGCGCGCGACGGTTGCCTCGGGGTTCCTGCTGGGAACGGTTTCGGGCAGCGGTGTTGCAACGACAGTGACGCTGTCGACGCTGGCCTGGCCGATGCTGAAGCAATCCGGATATCCCGCTCATGTTGCGGGCGGACTTCTGTCGGCTGCTGGCATCGGGGCGCTGCTGTCTCCGCCGACGCTTGGCGCGGCGGCGTTCCTGATCGCGCAGTATCTGGAGATCAGCTATTTGGACGTGCTGGTGATGGCCGCGATCCCGACGATGCTCTATTACCTGTCGTGCTGGTTCATGGTGGAAGCGGATGCGCGGCGCCTCAATGTCTCTGCTGTGCGGACCAGCGACGCGTCGGTCTGGCAACTGACACGCACGCAGGGCTATCACTTCATTTCGCTGGGCGCGATCGCCGTTTTCCTTGCGATAGGGATGAGCGCCTTCATGGCCGTTTTCTGGTCGATCGTGCTCGGCGTTGTGCTGAGCTTCCTGCGTGCCGATAGCAGGCTTGGCACCCTGCAGGGGGCGCTTGCCGGAGGTGTGGTTGCGCTGGTTCTCCTGATGCTAGGGGTTCGCGCGTCGGAGGCCGTGTTCCTTGGCATGGTGGCGAGCCTGGTTCATGCGGCCTGCCAATTTGCTGGTGCCAGGTTCGAGCGGCGGGCGGCTGATGTTTCCAGCCTTGCCCTGTTCGAGGCACTGATCGACGGGGCGCGAAATGTGGTTAGCATCGCCGTTACCTGCGCTTGCGCGGGTATCATCGTTTCCGTCATCACGCTGACGGGGCTTGGGCTGAATATCTCGGGTCTCATCGTCGACTTTGGCAGTGGAAGTGCGTTTCTGACCGTGCTGCTCGCGGCGATTGCCATGTGGCTGCTGGGGACCGCCGTCCCGGTCACCGCGTCCTACATCATTGCGGCCGTCATGCTGGTGCCGGCGCTGCGCGATGTCGGCATTCCCGAACCGGCAGCTCACATGTTCCTTTTCTATTATGCGGTGCTGGCCGATGTGTCCCCGCCGACGGCGCTGGCCCCGTTTGCGGCGGCAGCCGTCACGCGCGGTGATGCGTTCTCAACGATGTTCCAGGCGTGGAAGTACTGCCTGCCAGCTTTTCTTGTTCCGTTCGTCTTCTGCCTCTCGCCTGCGGGAATGTCGCTGCTGATGTTCGGTGACTGGCAGACGATCGTTTGGACCACGGTTACGGCAGTGATGGGTGTGGGCTTGCTGTCCGTTGCCGTCGGTGGATGGTTTGGTCAATCGGTCGGGCCTGTGATCCGGGGGCTCAGTCTAGTGGCGGGGCTGGCGCTGCTGGTCGCCGACCCGGGCGCTGACCTTGTTGGCGGCGCGATCGCGGTCGTGGTCATTGGAAACGAGTTGTTCTTCGGGGGAAGACAGGCGCGCCGCGGCTAGGGCAGGGATCGCGGAGCAGGGGGGGGTGGTGCCGCCTGCGTGACTCGAACACGCGACCCCCGCATTACGAATGCGATGCTCTACCGGCTGAGCTAAGGCGGCTTTCCAAAGAGGCGCGGAACATACGTGGCTGCCCTCGCGCAAGCAATTGCAGAAATGTCGCTTGGCGCCGGTGAGAGAAACAGAAGGTGTCGGCCGGAGGTTGCCGAGACTGCCCTTCTACTATTAACTTTTCAGTAATGCGGTTTCGTCGCTTTGTTGAGGGCCGTTGCGCTTGACCTGTGGGCCTGGTGCAGGTTCGATCTACCACCGTGTCAGCGTTGGGAATTGGCGCTTTTCGAATCAGAGGTTGTTCCATGGTCCTTTCCATTCGCTCGATCTGCCTGCTTGGGGCTGCTGCCCTGGTTTCAGCTTGTGCCACCGTCGCCGAGCCACCAGCCCCTGCCGCCCGCGATGGCCTCGCGTATCGCCTCGTATCTTCCCTGACTACCGACGTGGGGGCGCGGCTGGCCGGGACGGAGAAGGAGGCTGAAGCGCGTGCCTGGGCGATCAAGGAGATGCAGGCGCTTGGTTTCAAGAACGTCCGCGAGGAGAACTTTACCTTCGAGGGTTGGCGGCGACATCACGAAGCGGTGGAAGTCGTTCATCCGGCGGTGCAGCGGCTGGTTGCTTCCGCGCTTGGCGGCTCGGTCTCGACTCCGCGCGGAGGACTCAAGGCGCCAGTTGTGCTGGTGGAGAGCTTCGACGCGCTGCTCAAGGCACCGGTTGGCAGCTATCGCGGCAAGATCGTGTTCATTGCTGATCGCATGGAGCGCAAGCGTGATGGGTCGGGCTATGGCCCTGCTGTCCGCAAGCGGGCGCGCGGTGCCGTGGAGGCTGCGCGCCGGGGGGGCGTTGGCTTGCTGATCCGGTCGGCCGGCACGTCGAGCCATCGGTTCGCGCATACCGGCAACATGCGGTACGAGGAGGGCGTGCCGAAAATTCCTGCGGCGTCTCTTTCAGGTCCGGATGCAGACCAGCTCGAGAGGCTGCTGCGGGGGCGTGACCCTATTGCCGTTCGCATGGATATCAGGACAACGCACCATCCCAAGGCTCTTTCCGGGAACGTGATCGGCGATATCCCGGGCTACGAGAAGCCTGAGGAGATCGTGCTGATGAGTGCCCATATCGATTCTTGGGACAAGGGAACGGGCGCGATCGATGACGGCGCAGGCGTGGCCATGGCGCTTGCTTCTGCCTTGCGCGCTGCGGGGCCTGACATGCGTCCCAAGCGTACAATCCGGGTCGTGCTCTACGGGGCGGAAGAGTTCGGTGGCTGGGGTGGCGAGGACTATCTCAAGCGCAGGCCGGAAGAGGTCAAGCGACATGTGATGGCTGCAGAGGCCGATTTTGGCGTGGGCATGCCGTGGCGCTTCAATACCAATGTCCCGACCTCAGACTTGCCATTTCATGAGTCTGTGTTTGCGAAGCTTGCTCCCCTGGGTATTGAGCGCGGGCGGCTCGAGACGTCTGGCGGGGTTGATATAGCGCCTTTGCAGAAGGTCGGTGTTCCCATCCACGACATTGACCAGGATGGAACCGAGTACTTCGACCTCCATCACACCGACAATGACACGCTCGACAAGATCGATCCCGCTGCGCTTGAACGAAACGTGGAGGCCTATGCGCGGGCTATTGCGATGGTGGCGAACCGGTAGATTGCGGACCGAGAAATTCCCTGACTACCCGGGCGCTCTGCTCGGGAGCTTCTTCCATCGGCACATGTCCGATGTTCCTGAACACGACCAGGCGTGAACCCCTTATGGCTGCATTATAAGCCTGGCCAATGTCGGGCGGGGTCAGCGTGTCCTGGTTGCCCCAAAGGATCAGCGTCGGCGTGGTAATCTTCGATGCGTTTTCCTGGACTACATTGTCGGAAGGTGTCTGAAACCGCTTTAACGTAGCCGCTCTGTTGCCGGTCTTGCGGTTGAGGATCCAATATCGATCGACCATCTCCGGTGTCACGAGATTATCGTCAGAGAAGGCTTTCTTCAGGCCTTCTTCGAACAGGCTTCGCGGGGACACATAGAGCATCACGTTCTGGATCACAGGAAGGCGTGCAATAGTGAAACCCAGCCCTGGGTCACGGGGCGTGCGCGTTGGCATTCCTGCTGCATTAACAAGGACAAGTGCGGTCAATCGTTCTGGATGGCTGATGGCGAACCTGGCTGCAACAGCGCCGCCCATGGAGTTGCCGGCAAGAGCAAAACGCTGGATGTTCATGACGGTCGTGAACTCGTTCACGAAACTTGTCATAGCCTCCTGGCTGTAGTCGCCAGATGGAATAGCGCCGGTCAGGCCGTGTCCTGGCAGATCCAGGCTGATCATCCGAAACTGATCGCCGATCTGGCTTACCCATGGCTCCCAGGTGTGAAGCGAGGCATTGGAGCCATGCAGCAGAACCAGGGTTGGTGCATTGCGCTGTCCCTGGTCGCGGTAGTGAACCGTTGCCCCTGAGGGGAGGGTTATGAACTGCGAAGGGGGATTTCCGTATTTTTCACGTGCTTCCAGGTCCCTCACGTCAGGGTCCGAGAAGAATACCAGAAGACCAATTGCCGCGAAGATGAGCAATGCTGCGACTACAAGAATTCCCCTCAAGAACTGTCCTACCATAGCCTGCTTCTCTTCTGCTTCTTGTCACCACCGCCGAGCGTGTAATCCTCAGCCTCCGGACCCGGATCATCGGGTGCCCGGGGCGATGACGGCAACATAGCATCGTCTGTGCTCGTGGGAGAATATTCCGTTGTCCTGGCCTTTGACACTCCTCTGTCGGGCGGTGTGTCCTTAACCGTGTGGCGGTAAAGCGGGGCGGTGCTCGCCGTCAATTCCGCGTAGGATGTGATGCTGTCTTCCCTGGCCTTGGCCTGGTTCCCGCTGCTACCGCTTTGCCACAGCAGCGTGTCAAAAGCGTCGCATGCCCTGCATGTGGCACTCCAGTCCTGCTGCGTCCTGAGGCAAGCTTCGCAGGTCCAAGACGCATCGTGGGGTGCGTTCAGTGCCCTCGTCGCCCAATCCCGCGCCATCAGGCTTTCACCACCCAGCCCGCGCTCAATTTCGGACATCAGCATGCATACCCGCGCGGTTGGTGCGTGCTCTGCCAGGGGACGCAGATGCTCCTTTGCTTCCTCGAACCTTCCCAGGGACATGGCAGCGGCCGCTGCGAGAATGCGGCTTTCCGGATGATGCGGGTTCATGCCTGCAAGGCTTGCGAGGCGCTTTGCCCTGGCTTGCGGATTTTCCTCGGGTCGCATTGCCGCATAGGCCTTGGCCAGGTCCGGGTCTGGTCCGCGGGACCACGCGGTTTCGATGATGCTTGCGGCGCGCCACAACTTGCCTTGGGCCGCAGCGCCTTGCGCAGCGATCACTGCTGCGGGTCCGAAGCCTGAAACAAGCGCCAGTGCTTCCTCGGCAAGGCTGGCGGCGGCTTCGCTGTCGGCCCGCTCGTTCGCGTCCCGGGCCGAGGCTGTCGCAAGAACAGCCTTGCGCCGCTTGGCAATCGCGGGATCGATCTGGCGCGCCTTGAGTTGCAGGTCGACGGCTGATGCTGCTTCTGTCCACCGGCGCTGGTTGACGTTCAGCTCGAAGAGTGCCGCGAGTGCCCAACGCGTCTTTGGGCGCAGCAGGCGCGCTCGTTCGGCAATCAAGAGGGCTTGCTTCAGATCCTGGTTTCGCAGGGCTGACATGAAGAGACCGCGAAGACCAAGAAACTCGGTGTCCTTGGACTGCAGCATCTGCGTGAAGTATCTCTGTGCCGCCTCGTCGTCTCCTTCCATCTGTGCGGCCTGGGCGGCCAGCAGGAGTGCGAGCGGCGGTTCCCCGACCAGGGAGAGCGCCTTGCGGCTTTGCTTGCGCGCCTCGTCATCATCGCCAGCCGCAACGGCCACGAGTCCCCTGGTTACGGCTGCCATCCCGCGGGTACGCCGTCCCATGGCTCGCCAACGGAAGAATTCCGCCGGTGCATCCACGAATGCCGTGATGATGCGATAAGCGGTGATTGTGACGACCGACAAGACGATCACGCCGGCGATGGCGACCGGGATCGAGAGCCTGATCTCCTGATCGGGCCGCATGATCGTGACGCTGCCGGGGATATCGGCGATCACGCTCGCACCAAAGGCGATGAAGGTGACGAGAAGGAACAACCAGAGTGCCCTGATCATGGTTCTGCACTCCTCATCTGGCGGGCGGTTCTGCTGGCGGTTTGGTGGCGGTTGCAGTTGAGGGCGTGATCGCACCGATAGCTTGCGTGTTGAGCCTTGCCACTAGCGTCTCGATTGCCACGCGTGCTCTTGCGTCCTGCAGCCATGGTTCCAGAGGCTTGGCAGCTGGGCCCTTGATCGTCGAGAGTTCCCGGATCGCTGCCTCAAGGTCACCAGACCTAAGAAGCGTTTCCGCCCTGGCCAGCCGGCGTTCGGTTGCGGATCCGGATTGACCTGAAGTGGAGCGCCAGCTCACGAGGCCAGAGAAGCTTGTCCATAGACGCGCCATGCCGTCGGTCTGCTCACCCTTGCGTTCGGCGTCGAGTGCGTCAGCAGCTGTCTTGCTGAACCGTGCGATCAGGGTCCCGGTCGTTGGCAGGCCCGTGCGTGCGTGGGCTGCGACTGTCTTCAGGCCAGTGTCATCCGGCAGCAGCCTGGCGATGATGTCGAATTCGGTCTTGAAGGGTGACGATCCTTGCGTTGCGCGGGCGAGGTTGGCGATGGCTGTTGCCAGTGACGCGCGCCTTGCAAGGTCGAGGATGTCGGCGGTTTCGATCTTCTCGACCCTTGCTGCGACATCGTCGAGGCGTGTTGTCAGACCTGTTGCCGTGGCCGACAGGGTTTCAATCGATTTGCTGGCAGTTTCCACTTCGGTTGGCAACTTGCCGGTGCGGGTCTCGAGTTCTGACAGGCGGGCTTGCGTCTCGTCGAGACGCATCGCGGTCGAAAAGAGTGTCAGCGGCGGGGGCGTTGTGGTGGGTCGGGTTCCATCGGCGGCGTCGGTCGTCGGCTGGGTTCCGACAGCGGCGAACTGGGTCTCAAGCCCGGAAAGCCGTGTTTCGAGTGTTTCCATCCTTTTTCTGGCTTCGGCTGCGTCCTTCGATTGCGCGAGGTTGGCGAGCCTTGCCTCCAAGGTCGACAGTCGCGTGTCCAGCTCTGCCATGGCCGGCTGACCTTCAACGTCGCTCTCTGGCCAGAAGCGGGACAGGAGTGCGCCAAGAGCTGCAGCAACGAAAAGCAGCAGCAGGAGGCCCAACGCATCCCGCCAGTCCTCGATGAGACCGTGACGTGGTTGTCTGTCCTGGCCTGAGGCGAGGGCCGGCCTATCGGGGTTCGAGGGCGACTGGTTCATTGACGAGGTGATCCCGGATCTGAAGATGCCAAGAGTTGTGATGCTTCCCCCGGCCAAGTCCAGAGGTCGATTTGTCTTTCACATGTGCTGGAGCAGGTCGAGCATGGCCTGGGACGATGTATTTTCTGCTACCAAAACCTTACGGAAGGTGATCGCGGACAATGATCTGGCCGTGTTGGTGCTGATGGCGCATGCCCAAACGCCGGCAAGCTGCGCCTCCAGCCCCGCCCGTGTCGCGAGCTCGCAGAAGACCGACGCCGTGCGGGGCGAAAAGAACATGGCCGCGTCCATGGTTTGGCGGGTTAGCGCTTCGGTGGCCTTGGCCGAGAAGCTCTCGGCGGCGTGCGCCTTGTAGAGTTGCATCCGCTCGAGTTTGAGCCCCAGCTGCAGCGCTGCGGACTGCAGGTCGCCAGCGGTGTCGGCGCCGGAGATATGCAGCAGCGGGCGCGGGTCGGTCCTGTCCATGCGCGACAATGCGGAGAGGATGCCCTCAGTTCCATTTCCATCGGCGACGCGGACATTTTCGAAGCCGCCTCTGCGGGCCTCCTCCGCCGTTGCCGCGCCCACTGCAAGCACCGGTGCGCTGCGGGTGGCGAGGCGGTGTCGTGCTGCGCGCGCGCCGTTCATGCTGGTGAGGACCAGGAGGCGATAAGGTCGCGTGTCCACGGGTGGACCGTTTTCGATCTCGATGCGCAGCAAGGGTTCGATCAGCGGCTCATGGCCCAGGGCGACCAAGGATGCGGCGGTGTCTCTCGCATCTTCGATCGGGCGCGTGAGCAGGACACGCATCGGTCAGACCTGAAAGAATGACTTGCCTGCACGGGCCAGCATTTCCTCGCCTGCCGAGCGGCCGAGTGCGACAGCTCCCGTGATGCTTGTGACGCTGTCTGTCCTTGAGACGTCGAACCGGATGCGGCCATCGGGTGAGAGGGCGCTTCCATCAAAATGCATGCGCCCGCTTTCTGACTGCCTTGCGTAGCCAGCGATCGGCGTCTTGCACGATCCGTCCAGCACCGAGAGGAACTCACGCTCCAGCGATACTGCGATACGCGTCTGGTCATGGTTGATGCGTTCGAGCAGGTCGCGAAGAGTGTGGCTTGATGCCCGTGCCTCGATGCCAATCGCTCCTTGGGCAACCGCCGGGAGGAAGTCTTCCGGTGCGAGGACATGGAAGTCGCTGGCCGGCTTTCGCAAGCGCTTGAGGCCTGCCGTCGCAAGCAGTGTTGCGTCCGCGTCGTTGCCGAGAACGCGGGCCAGTCGCGTATCGACGTTTCCTCGCAAGGGAAGGATCTGAAGGTCGGGGCGTCTGTTCAATGCCAAGGCCTGTCGCCTGACGGAGCCGGTTGCAAACCGTGCCCGTGGTGGGAGCGCGTCGATGGTCGTGGCAGTCTTGCAGATCAGGGCGTCACTGGGATCTTCCCGCGGCAGCATGCAGTCGAGCACGAGCCCCTCGGGGAGGAGGGTTGGCATGTCTTTAAGCGAGTGGACGGCGCAGTCGATTTCCTCGTGCAGGAGTGCTTCCTCAAGCTCCTTGGCGAAAAGCCCCTTGCCGCCCAGATCTGCGAGTGGCCTGTCCTGGATACGGTCACCGCTGGTGCGTATCGTCACGATGCGTGTCTTCGCTGCTGCTTCCTCGGGTGACCACCCCTCTGCGCGCGCGAGGGCCTCGATGACCAGGCTGGTCTGCGCGATGGCGAGGGGAGAGCCTCGGGTTCCGATGCGAATGGGTGTTTGCACGCCTGGAAGTTCAAGTGATAGAGGTGATGACCTGCGCGCAAGCTATAGAGGAATTCGAGGCTTCGCCAGATTTTCCAAAAGCTTGAATGGGTTGCGTCGTGCTTACGGTCCTGGGCATTGAAACAAGCTGCGACGAAACGGCTGCGGCCGTCGTGCGCGGGTTGCCGCCTGGCCCCGGGCGCATCCTGTCCAACATCATTGCCAGCCAATTTGATGCCCACCGGCCCTATGGTGGTGTTGTTCCCGAGATCGCGGCGCGCGCGCATGCCGAGTTGGTTGACGGCGTTGTCGAGGAAGCCCTGGCGAAAGCCGGGCTAGGGCTTGGCGATGTCGATGCCATTGCCGTGACGGCTGGGCCGGGGCTTGTTGGCGGGGTTGCTGTTGGCCTGACGCTTGCCAAGGCCCTGTCGCTGGCGTCAGGCAAGCCTCTGGTCGCCCTGAATCACCTGGAAGCCCATGCGCTGACGGCGAGGCTGGTGGCGGGGGTGGCCTATCCCTACCTGCTGCTTCTGGTGTCGGGCGGGCATTGCCAGTTGCTGATCTGCAGCGGCGTGGGCCGGTTCAGGCGGCTGGGTACAACCATTGACGATGCGGTCGGCGAGGCGTTCGACAAGACGGCCAAGATGCTCGGTCTCGGCTTTCCAGGTGGGCCTGCGGTGGAGCGTGCGGCGCTCGCAGGCGATCCGTCCAGGTTCCGGCTGCCGCGGCCGATGGCTGGCAGTGCGGGGTACGATTTCTCTTTTTCCGGGCTGAAATCGGCGGTGCGGCGGCACGTTGAGGTGACGGAATTGTCAGAGGGTGCCGTTGCTGACCTGGCCGCGAGCTTTCAGCGAGCGGCGGTGGAGGCTCTGATCAGTCGGACGGAGGCCGCCCTCGCGGGGCCTGAAGTTCGTGACGAGGGTGTTGGAACTCTTGTTGTGGCCGGTGGCGTGGCGGCGAATGCTGAGCTTGCCCAGGCTCTTCGTGTGCTGGCCGACCGGTTCGGCGTCAAGCTTGTCGTGCCTCCGCCGGCCTTGTGCACGGACAATGCCGCCATGGTGGCTTGGGCTGGCCTTGAGCGATTGGCCTTGGGCCTTGAGGACCGGCTTGACGTTCCTGCCAGGGCGCGCTGGCCGCTTGATGCAAAGTCTGCCAGATTTGGCTCCAAGGCTTAGGCGGAGCGGCCGTTGCTCTTGCGTCGGCCGACCGCTGATGTTGCCTGCACTTGAACAGCCTCAGAGCAGGTTAAGGGCGTTTACCACGAGGAGAATGCCATATCCGCCCAGTGCCAGGGTCGCGACGATGACTGTGATGTCCGAGAGTGAGTTGCCAAAGTTGCTCATATCCGTTCTCCGATCTTTGCGGCGTTGCTGGATGCGCGCCGTCGATGGGGGATATATAGAGCGACACTGAATTCAGATCAATGAACGAAATCATTTTCGTTCATTGTTTCTATTTAATGCACAAAATGTCGCATGATTTTCCAAGAAAATATTCAATTGCTAACGAGGTCATCGGGTGCCGGGGTCTGTTTCTGGCCTTTGGGCGAGGTCTCTTTTCCCGCTCCGCCGTCGTCCAGGCCGTTGAGGAGCAGGTTGAGGACGCCGTCCAGCTCGCGCTCAAGCTTCTCATAGGGAAGCTTGGAGTGGAGCTGCGGGTAGCGGAATTTTATCGTCGCTGACTGAAGCATCTCGGCGGTGAACACCACGTCCTCAATGAAGAATTCCGAGGAGGCGTTTCCGGCTGCGAGAATTTCGGACAGCAAGGCTCTGTTCAAGGCGAGGATGCGGTTGGCAAACTGAGGCCGTTCCTGCGCTACCGTGCGCGCCATCTCAAACACCTGTTTGTCGTATTCGAGCTGGTCGTAGGTGAGTTTCATGTCCGCGAAAAGAAAATCGCGAAGGCGGTCCTTTGCCGAGCGGCCCGGGCGGCGCATGGCTTCGCGAAGCCTGGAGACGGCGTATTCGCCGGCCTCGGTGCAGATGGCCTCCGCGATATCGAGCTTGCCCGGAAAGTAACGGTAGAGGTTGCCGGGAGACATGCTGCAATCAGCGGCGATTTCTGCCATCGTTGTCTTGGCGTAACCATAGTGGAGGAACCGCTTCTTGGCGGCCTCCAGGATGTTCCCGCGGACTGTATCTTTGCACAGCATCTAAACGTGCAGTTTAGCGGTTTGTCGTGAATCTTCAATAAATCATTCAGGCGTGGACTGGCTCAGGCGTGGACGCTGAAAAAATAAACCATATCGGTGTTGCTGGGGCGGGGGCCTGGGGCACCGCACTTGCGCATGTTGCGGGTCAGGCTGGCTGTCGCGTGACCCTATGGGCGAACAGCCAGCGCCTGGCGGAGGCGATCAACGCCGATCGCTGCAACAAGCGTTTCCTGCCGGGGCGAAAAATCTCGTCGTCTGTCAGTTGTGTTGCCGACCCGAGTGGACTTGCGGGTTGCGATGCGTTGCTCATCGCCACTCCGGCACAGTCTCTGAGGGCCAGTCTTGATGCCATTGGTTCGTTCAAGGGGTCAGTGGCCATTTGCGCAAAGGGCATGGAGACTGCATCGGGGCTTCTGATGCATGAGGCCGCCAAAGAGGTCTGGCCGGACACAGCGTTTGGCCTTCTGTCCGGGCCTGGATTTGCTGACGAGGTCGTACGGGGGCTACCGTGTGCCGTCACCATTGCCTTCGAGAAATCCGAGCTTGCTTCGCGCTTCTGCGAGACCCTTGGGGCAGGACATTTTCGTCCCTACGCCTCGACTGATCTGGCAGGGGTCAGTGTTGGTGGAGCGGTGAAGAACGTCCTTGCGATCGCTTGTGGGGTTGTCGAAGGCCGTTCGCTTGGAGAGAGCGCGCGCGCAGCTGTCATGACGCGGGGCTTTGCAGAGATGGCGCGGTTCGGCCTTGCCCTTGGGGCGCGGCTTGAGACGATGACGGGTCTCAGCGGTTTCGGAGACCTGGTCCTCACTGCCTCGAGCCGGCAGTCTCGAAACTTTGCGCTCGGCGTTCAATTGGCACAAGGGGGCGCTGTCACCGGTCGGGCGCCGCTTGCCGAAGGGGCGGCCACAGCACCTGCGCTGGTGCGACGCGCGCGCATGCTCGGCATCGACATGCCGATTGCGGAGGCCGTGAGTGCCATTGTGGCTGGCGATATCGGTGTCGACACCGCGATCCGCGCCCTGCTATCGAGGCCTCTCAAGAGCGAGCACTAGAACAGCATGCTTTTCGTGTTGACCTGCATCGACAAACCAGGCGCTGGCACCCTGCGGATGGAGATCCGGCCGCGCCATCTTGCCTATATCGAGGCCAACAAGGCGGCGGTGCGTCTGGCTGGGCCCTTCCTGTCGGAGGACGGGCGCGCCATGACGGGCAGCCTGATCGTACTCGATGTCGAGGACCTCGATGCCGCAAAAGGCTTTGCGGCCGAAGATCCGTATGTGCTTGGGGGCCTCTTTGCTTCAGTCGACATTCGGCCATGGCGTTGTTCAGTCGGGGCCATTGCGCCGTGAGCCGGACTCATTGGCTGCTCAAGTCGGAGCCGGATACCTGGTCGTGGGACCAGCAGGTTGCGAAAGGCAAGACAGGCGAGCCTTGGAGCGGCGTGCGCAACTTCCAGGCCCGCAATTTCCTTCGCGCCATGAAGAAGGGTGATCGTGGCTTCTTCTATCACTCGAACATCCAGCGCGCGATCGTGGGGACGGTCGAGATTGTCCGCGAGGCCTATCCGGATCACACGGCTGGAGATGGCGACTGGTCGATGGTGGATGTCGTGGCGCTCGAGGCACTCAAGACGCCTGTCACGCTGCTGATGGCCAAGGCCGACCCTTCGCTCTCGAAGATGGTGCTGGTCAACAATACGCGGCTTTCGGTCCAGCCGGTGACGGTTGAGGAGTGGCGTCGCGTTTGCCAGCTTGGGGGTCTTGGGACACGTTCATGACTAGGTTTGCCCTGAAGATGAACTCTTTTCGCTTCGGCCCTTGTGCTGGCCTGCCTGCACGCTAGCTTGACTTCATGAAGGCATCGAAGTCCGAGATCAGGGCCTTCACGGCTGCCTTGACGATCCGCTCGCCCTTTTCTGGCGATGCCTGGCTTGGATCCGATCCGATGCGGCCGTCGGGGAACTGCCGGCGATAATCGTCGGCATCGCGGATCGACCCAGTCGGTGCGATCCTTGGATGCATCTCGACCTTCTTCTGCGCATCCGGATAGGCGTAGTATGTCACTGATACTTCCGAGGCCGTCGCATGGCTTCCTTCGCCGACGGGGAAAATTTCGCGGCAGAGATCGCCAACGCCCGGCAGTTCCCACCAGTTGCGAAGGAAGAGCCTCACGGGTCTCTGGTTGGAGCTTGCGCGGCCGAATGAGAACTCGGAATATATCTCGGAAAATGCAGCGCTGGCCGGCGCGATATTGCCGCCATGCCCATTAAACCAGAAGATGCGGTCGAAGCCGTGGCGCATCAGCGACGACGTCCAGTCCGACATGGCAGCGATCATTGTCGACGGGCGCAGCGTGATTGTTCCCGGAAATCCCAAATGATGTTGTGCCGAACCTACATTGAAGGTCGGGCCAACCAGGATGCCGCTCTGGTCTCCCGCCAGTTTTGCAATCACCTCGGGGCAGATCGCGTCGGTGCCGAGCAGGCCGTTGGGACCGTGCTGTTCGGTGGAACCGATGGGCACGATGATGCCTGTAGAGGATCTCAGGTATTCCTCGATTTCCGGCCAGGACGATTGATGAAGCTGCATATGAGCCCCTAGAATTGGGTTTGCAAAGGCGGTTAGGGTTAGCCTGTCCCGCCAATTTAGAAAAGAGCGAAGCCATGACTGCGAGAAGCGAGGCCCGACCTGGACCTTTGCATGGGATCCGGGTGATTGACCTTACGCAGTACGTGCTTGGACCCTATGCCACGCAGACGCTGGGAGATCTTGGTGCTGACGTCATCAAGGTCGAGGAGCCGTCAGGCGACCGGCAGCGGGGACAGGGCAAGGCGCCCAAGTCGCAGACCATGGGGCCCCTTTTCGTTGCGCTCAATCGCAACAAAAGGTCTGTTGCCATCGACCTGAAGAGCGAGGCGGGCAAGAGGGCGCTGACAAAGCTGGTGCGCTCGGGCGATGTGTTCATTCACAACATGCGCCCCGAGGCGATGCGGAGGCTTGGCTTCAGCTATGCCGATGTTGCGGCGGTCAAGCCTGACATCGTCTATGTCGAGGCGGTCGGCTACGGGTCGGGCGGTCCCTATAATGGGCGGCAGGCCTTCGATGACCTGATCCAGGCTGCTTCGGGGGCGTGCGACCTGCTGCCCCTCTATGATGGCGATCCGTCTTTGCGGCCGTTGCCATCGGTGATTGCCGACAAGACCTGCGGGTTGTTTGCCGTGATCGCGACACTTGCTGCCCTCCAGCACAAGGCGCGGACCGGTGAGGGCCAGTTCGTGGAGGTTCCGATGCTGGAGAGCTTCACGGGGTTCATTCAGGCCGAGCATTTATGGGGCAAGACCTATCCTGATCTTCCCGGCAAATTCGGTCACCCAACCACGATCACATCGCACCGGCGCCCCTACAAGACGAAAGATGGGTATCTGGTGGTGCTGCCGGCAAGCCGCGAGGGTTCGGTCAAGTTTCTTGAGCTTGGCGGCATTCCGGATGCCTACAACAGTGCTCGCTTTCTCTCGGCAGCCGATGGCAAGGCGCGCGTGAATGTCTATTACGACATGATGCGTGAAGCTGCGCTGGCGCACACGACAGATGCATGGATGGCTCTGTGCGCCGAGCATCACATTCCAGCGATGCGTGCGAATGAGATGACGACGCTGTTCGATGATCCCCACTTCAAGGCCGTGGGCTTTTTCGAGGAACGCGAGATCGCAGGCGAGGGGCGCTATGTCGCGATGCGGCCTGGGCTGAATTTCTCAAAAACGCCTTGCTCGATCAGGCTTGATCCGCCGGCCATCGGAGCCCATACCGACGAAGTCCTCGGCGAGTAGAGCCGCACAATACCCATCTTCCTTGCGCAGGAGTTGTTCCAGATGTCCGAGCCAGTGATTTCCGTGACGGATGCGTGGGCCCAGCGGGCTTATGTCGACAACGCGAAGTACCTCGAGATGTACCAATCGTCGATCGCAGATCCTGTCGCGTTCTGGCGTGAACATGGAAAGCGGGTCGACTGGATCCGGCCCTATACCAAGGTAAAGGATGTCTCGTATGCCGCGTCCGACCTGCATATTCGCTGGTACGAAGACGGTACGCTGAATGCCAGCATCAATTGCATCGACCGACACCTTGCGACGCGTTCCGAGAAGACCGCGATCATCTGGGAGGGGGATGACCCGAAGGATTCCAAGCATATCAGTTACCGGCAGTTGCACGATGAGGTTTGCCGCTTTGCCAATGTGCTGAAGGGACAGGGCGTGCGGAAGGGTGACCGGGTCACCATCTACATGCCCATGATCCCCGAGGCCGCCTATGCGATGCTGGCGTGTACGCGCATCGGTGCCGTTCATTCGGTCGTGTTTGGCGGTTTTTCGCCGGACAGCATCGCGGGGCGCATCCTGGACTGCCAATCGGATTTTGTCGTCACGGCGGATGAAGGCTTGCGCGGCGGCAAACGCATTCCGCTGAAAGCCAATACGGATGAGGCGCTGAAGCAGTGCCCGAAGGTGAAGTCGGTCATCGTCGTGAAGCGAACCGGCGCCCCGGTCGGCATGAAGGCGGGGCGAGACCACTGGTACCATGAGCTCGCGATCAAGGCTCCTTCCGACTGCAAGCCCGAGGAGATGAACGCGGAGGACCCGATGTTCATTCTCTACACATCGGGTTCGACCGGGAAGCCGAAGGGCGTGTTGCATACGACCGGCGGCTACATGGTTTATGCCTCGATCACGCATCAATACGTGTTCGATTATCATGACGGGGATGTCTATTGGTGCACGGCGGATGTGGGTTGGGTCACGGGACATAGCTACATCGTCTATGGACCGCTTTCGAACGGTGCCACGACACTGATGTTCGAGGGTGTTCCCAACTATCCTACCGTGTCGCGCTTCTGGGAGGTGATCGACAAGCACAAGGTCAACATCTTCTATACGGCGCCGACGGCTATCCGGGCGCTGATGCGCGATGGCGAGGAGCCTGTGAAGAGGACAAGCCGGGCTTCGCTGCGTCTGCTCGGGTCGGTGGGCGAACCGATCAATCCGGAGGCCTGGCTGTGGTATCACCGCGTTGTTGGCGAGGGCCGATGCCCCATCGTGGATACGTGGTGGCAGACGGAGACGGGCGGGATCCTGATCACGCCGCTGCCGGGTGCAACAGCCCTCAAGCCCGGGTCGGCAACCCGTCCTTTCTTCGGGATTGTTCCGCAAGTGGTCGACGCCGAAGGTCGCGTGCTTGAGGGAGAGACCGCCGGGAACCTTGTGCTTGCAGACTCATGGCCGGGGCAGATGCGCACGGTCTATGGTGACCATCCGCGTTTCGTCGATACGTATTTCAGGACCTATCCTGGCAAGTACTTCACGGGCGATGGATGCCGGCGGGATGCAGATGGCTATTACTGGATCACGGGTCGCGTGGACGATGTGATCAATGTTTCGGGGCACCGTCTCGGCACGGCGGAGGTGGAGTCGGCCCTCGTTGCGCACACGAAAGTGGCCGAGGCCGCGGTCGTGGGCTATCCGCACGACATCAAGGGGCAGGGGATCTATGCCTATGTGACGCTCAAGGCGGGTGTGGCGTCGACGGAAGATTTGCGCAAGGAGCTTGTCGCGTGGGTCGCGAAGGAAATTGGTGCCATCGCGAAACCCGACGTGATCCAGTGGGCGCCGGGTCTTCCGAAAACCCGCTCGGGCAAGATCATGCGGCGCATTCTTCGCAAGATTGCTGAGGGGGATGTATCAAACCTGGGCGATACGACAACGCTTGCTGATCCTGCCGTTGTCAACGACCTGGTCCTGAACGCAAGAAAGTAAATGCGCGTGGGCCTGGCCGGGTCCTGCCGGATGTGAGCAGCGCTACAGGTTGGTGTCTTGAAAGCCACCTGACGCCGAATCCGCCCTAAGATCGCATGCGGTGATTGGGTGCTGGTGTGCGCGACTACGATCTTGTGATTGTCGGGGCGAGTTTTGCCGGACTTTCCTGCGCCCGTACGGCGGCCATGCGCGGTCTGCGTGT
>JBEIFU010000005.1:0-26645 GCA_040382295.1 Alphaproteobacteria bacterium | reverse complement strand
CTCGAACCACAGGGCCTGCCCGTAGGCAAACGGCTCTGAAGGATAGAGAGCGGGTTCAGGAAACTTCCTTTCGAGATAGCCGCAGATTGCGGAGGAATCCGCAATCGTCGCGTCAGGACCGACGCTGTCGTCCCGCAGCACCGGGATACGCTTCAGGGGCGAGATCTTCTCGAAACCCGCCGGCGGTGCAAAGGGCGAGACCGGGTCAAGCTTATAGTCCAGCTTTTTCTCGGCGAGCACGACCCTCACCTTGCGCACGAATGGCGAGAGCGGCGCCCCAATGACCGTCAGTGTCATTCAAGTCTCCCATGGATGGACCAGTAGCGGTCGCTATTTCGTCCATGGAGACCCGGGAAAGCAATGCCCTTCTCGCGCACAACCACGAGGGTACAAGGGGCACCCCCGCGTTCGCGGAAACTGGTCTAGCCCACCACCTCGGTATCCGCGAAGAAGAAGCGGATCTCGTTGGCAGCGTTCTCCGCACTGTCGGATCCATGAACGGAATTCGCTTCAATGGATTCCGCGAAATCCTTGCGGATGGTCCCAGCGGCAGCCTTGGACGGGTCAGTTGCGCCCATGACTTCCCGGTTCTTCGCAACGGCGCCTTCACCCTCGAGAACCTGCACCACAACCGGACCGGAAATCATGAATTTGACCAAGTCATGAAAGAACGGGCGCGCCTTGTGAACGGCATAAAAGGCTTCCGCCTGCTTCTGGGAGAGCCAAAGACGCTTCTGGGCGACCACACGCAGGCCAGAGGTCTCGAACCGGTCAATGATCTTGCCTGTGAGGTTGCGCCGCGTAGCGTCGGGCTTGATGATCGAGAGCGTGCGTTCTGTGGCCATGGCCTGAAAATCCCTGATTTGTGCTCGGATTGGCCGTTTACATACAGACCAAGGACTGGCGCCGCAAGCCGCAGCCCCTCCCCTTTTTGACGCGGCCCATGCGGTCCGGCCTTTCCCTGCGAACGGTTCCGCTTTAAGGAGCGCGCCTGATGCTGCGGATCAACGAGCTGACATACAGGATTGAAGGGCGCCCCCTGTTCGAGCAGGCGAGCGCAAACATTCCTGCCGGCCACAAGGTGGGTCTGGTCGGTCGTAACGGAACGGGCAAGACGACGCTCTTCCGTTTGATCCGGGGTGAGATCGACAGCGATGGCGGTGACATTGTCGTACCCCGGGACTGGCGCATCGGCGGCGTGGCCCAGGAAGTGCCGGGTGGGCCGACATCATTGCTCGATACCGTGCTGGAGGCCGACGTCGAACGCACGGCCCTGATGACGGAAGCCTTGAGCGCGACCGATCCCATGCGGATTGCAGAGATCGAGACACGACTGACGGATATCGGTGCACACCGCGCGCCGGCCAGGGCTGCAGAAATCCTTGCGGGCCTCGGCTTTGATGCAGAGGCACAGCAGCGTCCCTGCTCTGACTTTTCCGGCGGCTGGCGCATGCGGGTTGCGCTGGCAGCGGTACTATTTGCGAACCCCGAACTTCTGCTGCTTGACGAACCGACGAACTATCTCGATCTCGAGGGCTCGCTATGGTTGGAGCAGTATCTCAGGCGCTACCAGGGCACGATGCTCCTGATCAGCCACGACAGGGGGCTTCTGAACACCGCGGTGGATTCGATCCTGCACCTGGAGGAGCGCAAGCTTACTTTCTACACGGGAACCTACGACATCTTCGAGCGCACGCGGGCCGAGCGCATGGCGGTGGCCGAGGCGCAGCGGACCAAGCAGGATGCGCAGCGCAAGCACATGCAGGCCTTTGTGGACCGCTTTCGGTACAAGGCCTCGAAGGCACGCCAGGCGCAAAGCAGGCTCAAGGCCATCGCCAAACTGCAGCCGATCGCCGGCATTACCAACGAGCGTGTCGCGCCGTTCCGCCTTGGAGAACCAGAAGAGCTTTCGCCTCCTCTGCTTGCCCTTGATCGCGTGGTCGCGGGCTATGGCGAACGGATCGTGCTGTCCTCCATGGACCTTCGCATCGATCCCGATGACCGCATCGCCCTGCTGGGAGCAAACGGAAACGGCAAATCCACCTTCGCGAAGCTCATCTCAAGCCGCCTCAAGCCCATGGACGGGTCAGTAACCAAGGCAAGGCGTCTCAGGATCGGTTACTTTGCACAGCATCAGCTCGACGAGATGCCGGCCAACCTCACCCCCGTGCAGCAATTGATGCGGCTCATCCCGAACCTGCGAGAGCAGGACGCGCGCAACCGGCTCGGTGCCGCAGGCTTTCCGGAATCCAAGGCGGACACGGCGATCGGCAACCTGTCTGGGGGCGAGCGGGCGAGACTTCTGATCATGATCGCAGCCCTCGATGCCCCGCACCTGCTGATCCTCGACGAACCGACGAACCATCTCGACATCGACAGCCGCGAGGCGCTGGTTCTGGCTTTGAACGAGTATCCGGGTGCGGTGCTGCTGATCAGCCACGATCCCCACCTGATCGAGACCTGCGCTGACCGCCTGTGGCTGGTGGCCAATGGCCGCGTCACCCCCTTCGAGGGCGACATGGAAGACTATCGTCGCATTCTTCTCGATGAACGCAAGCCCGCTGGCGGCAAGGCCGCCGCACAAGCGGCCAAGACGTCGCGTGCGGAGGAGCGGAAGCTGGCCGCCGAGCGACGGGCACAGCTCGCGCCCATAAAGCGCAAGGCTGATGACGCCGAAAAGCGCATCGCGAAGCTCCAGGCCGAATGTGCCAGGCTTGATGCAATCCTTCACGACCCGGACCTTTACGCAAACGACGCAGGCAAGGTGACCGCGCTCAACAGGCAGCGCGCCGACACTCAGCGGCAACTCGAAACTGCCGAAACGGAATGGCTGGAAGCCAGCGACGCCTATGATCGGGCGATGCAGGCACTGGGCGAGGCACCCGAGCGTCATTAAGCACCGATTAACCCCGGCGGCAGCACTTTGACATTGCTGATTCGCGATGATCAGTTGCTCTTGGGGACAGGACTTCCACGAATGAGATCGGCTAGGACTGCTGACACGCAAATGCGTGCACTGAAAGACTGGGCTATTGACCGCATGACCACGGGGACACAAACGCCCTATGCTTGGTTCCAATGCATGAAGCTCATCGAAGTACTCGATGCCTTCCTCGAGGCAGGCGAGGACGCCGGGATCCACGATCCCATGCCGAAGCCACAACCGCGACGACGCCCGCGCGCGAAAGCGCTACCGGCAAATGTGGTGCCCTTCGATGCAGCCTTGCGCCAACGCGCTGCTGAGTAGCGAGCCCGGAATCAGGCGACCCCGAGGCACACGCCTCCCCCGCAGGACGGGCGACAGAACACGACGACTTCACTGCCAGGCGGGCTGAAACTGATTGCATTTGACAGCAGGTTGACGAGCACCTGCTTGATGGCGCGCTCATCTGCGGAAACGACGGGATCCGCCACGAACTTCACGGCCAGGCGAATCTTGCGGCGGCTTGCCAGCCTCCAATTTGGCGATATCCAGCAGGTCGTGGATCATCTGCAGCAAATGCTGGCGACTGGAGCGGTCTCAGAGCCTGTGTCATCGCCTATGAGCAGCAGGTTAGGAGACCGCACATTTCGAACTGCAACCCGGGTTTGATGAGGCCAAACGCCCGTTTCCAGTTCGGCTATGGTTAGCCAACTTCCAACCAAAACAGCTATACGATACCGCCTTCACAAAGGAGAGCCGGGACAGCGGCTGTACCGCCTTGCAGGCCATAAGGCTTTGGTTCACTGCTGGGTCAGGTCATCCGGAGGCTTGATTCCACCGTAAGGACTTCTCATGAGCATCACCCCCGTCAGCGAGATCCTGCTTCTGAACGCCGCCGCTTCGTCGGTCGCCTTCCTGGCCCTTTGGCTCATCAGCCTGAGACTAAGGGATGTCAGCTTCGTCGATAGCTGGTGGGCTTTGGGGATCGTGATGCTGGCGGTCACCACGCACCTGCAGCTGAGCTCGCCCAGCCTGCATGCAAACCTGCTTCTGGCGTTGTGCGCGATTTGGGGCCTGCGGCTCGGGCTCTACCTTCTGTGGCGCTGGCTTTCCCATGGTGTCGATGCGCGTTACCGCGCCATCATGCGCAGCGCCGAGACCAGGCGCGGGTGGAGCTTCGCCTTCACCGCGGGGGTCCAGGTATTCCTGCTTCAAGGCATTCTCCAGTTCATCGTTGCCCTGCCCGTGCAACTTGGCCAGATCGGAACACCACCTGCACAACTGGGGATCATCGCGATCACGGGTGCGTTGATTGCAGCAGGAGGGATCATCTTCGAGTCCGTCGGCGACTGGCAACTCGTTCGCTTCAAGGCAAAACCGGAAAACAAGGGGCGAGTGCTGGATACAGGCCTGTGGCGCTACACGCGGCATCCGAACTACTTTGGTGACGCATGCGTAGGCTGGGGCCTCTTCCTTGTTGCCCTTGAGACCCCACTCGGCCTTTGGTCGCTTCCTGCGCCCATCTTGTTGACGTTTCTGCTGACACGGGTCAGCGGCGTCCCGCTTCTGGAGGAACAACTCTCGAAGACGCGGACAGGCTATGCCGAGTATGTGGCCCGCACGTCCTCGTTCATTCCCTGGTTTCCTCGCGGGAAGAGCAACTGAGCGCCAATCAGGCCCTCTTCTCCCATTTGCCTGAGGCGGCCTGTTGCCAATAGGTCGTCTCGCATCCTACGGCGCGCGCGCTCTTCCAATGCTCTCGGGCCATATCGGTTGCTGCAGGGTCTCGGCCATCGAACAGGAAGACGACCCGCCGATAGGGCGAAAGAGCCTCGGCGGACCAGGCCAATGGTGCTGCCCCATCGGCAAAGAAGACGATCTCGGCGCCATTCCTGTTGGCACTGGAGGTCGTCAGCAGGACGGGCTGGAGAGCCGCTCGCGGGTCGCCATCCGTGGCGTGAGGCACAAAACTTTCTTCGCGAAACGTCCAGAGATGGCTGTCCAGCGCCTCCATACGCTCGCGCGAGCCAAGGCAGACAAGGGCCTTCCAGCCGCGCTCCAGCGTGCGCTCGATCAGACCGGGCAGGACATCCTCAAGCCCTGCCCGTTCCAGATGATAGAAAAGGACCTCTGGCATCAGCCTTCGTAGTGGTCGGAGACCAGGCGGTTCAGCAGTCGAACACCGTAGCCACTTGCGCCCTTGGGCGTCACGCCTCGTGGCTCTTCAGCCCACGCAGTTCCCGCGATGTCGAGATGGGCCCACGGAACCTTGTTGACGAAGCGCTGAAGGAAGGCTGCCGCCGTGATGGAACCGCCGAATTGTCCGCCGATGTTCTTCATGTCGGCGATCGGGCTGTCGATCATTTTATCAAAGCGATCGTTGAGAGGCATGCGCCAGAGATCCTCCCCTTCGGCCTTCCCGGCAGCAACGAGCCGTGCTGCCAATTCGTCACTGTTTGAGAACAGGCCTGCGATCTCAAGCCCAAGAGAAATACGGATCGCCCCCGTGAGCGTAGCGAGATCAATCATGAACTTTGGCTTGAATCTGTTCTGCGTGTACCACAGGGCGTCGGCCAGGACGAGGCGCCCTTCGGCATCCGTGTTCAGGATCTCAACCGTCTGTCCGGACATCGACTTCACGATGTCGCCAGGTCGCTGGGCATTGCCATCCGGCATGTTTTCGACCAGACCGATGATCCCGATTGCATTGACCCTGGCCTTGCGTCCGGCGAGTGCTTGCATCAGCCCGGCAACAGTGCCCGCGCCCGCCATGTCGTACTTCATGGCATCCATGCCAGCACCGGGCTTCAGGGATATGCCGCCTGTGTCGAAGGTCACGCCCTTGCCAACAAAAGCAACAGGCGCCGCCCCCTTATCCTTTGCGCCCTTCCACTGCATGACAACCAACTGGGACTCCCGAACCGAACCCTGCCCCACTCCAAGCAAGGTGTGCATTCCGAGTTTCGCCATTTCCTTCTCGCCGAGGACTTCGACGTCCACACCCAGCTCTTCAAGCCTGCGCGTGCGTTTCGCGAATTCCTCGGGGTGCAACACGTTGGGCGGTTCTGAAACAAGATCGCGGGTGAAGAAGACACCACGTGACACAGCCTCCGGCGCCTTCCATGCCTTTTTTGCTTCAGAGGGGTCCGCAGCCTCGATGTTGACCCGCGCCAGCGTCGGCTTGTCGGACTTCTTCTGGGTCGTGCGGTAAAGATCGAAACGATAGCTCCGTAAGACCGCCCCAAAGCCGGCGGCAACGACGCGCGCTGCGTCCTCATCATCGTTGATCGCAAGGCGCAGCGTGGCTGACTTTTCGCCGCTCGTCAGAAGACGCGCAACAACGCTTGCGCCGAATTCCTGCGCCTCGGCAATGCCATCGCCGTCCAGCTTCCCCACGCCACACACGAGCAGCCGTTCCATGTCCAGGCCCGCGGGCGCCAGGATTTCGACGACTTGCCCCTTGGCGCCGGTGAAACGGGCTGCCTTCAGGGCACGCGCGATACTGCCCTTTGCGCGGCGGTCAAGATCGGCCAGCGCCTCGGGCAGCTGGTCCTCGAAATCGGTGACCGCAATCGCCAGCGCGCGATCGTCGGAGGTACCGGGCTTGATGAAACTGATCTGCATGGGACTTGAGCTCTCGAGGCTGGAATGAATGAGAAATGGCAACGAGGTTATTGCGCCGGTCGACAGGCTGCTCTATTCGAGACGTTGCAGGCAGCAAACCTGCAGCGCAGCAAAGCTCCGACGGATAACCTCGCGGTAAGGTTTACGGTTGTACCGAGAACAGGGGCCAAAGTGAAGCAAGCTCTCTGGTAGCCGATCAAGGGTCAGGATCCCTCATGTCAGGGTTGTCATCCTATATTTTCCGGCAGGTCCTCGGCCCCCTTGTCTTCTTCACTTTTTCTGTCCTTGGCGTGGCCTGGCTCTCCCAGTCGCTGCGATACCTGGACGTGGTGGTCAATCAGAGCCAATCGGCCCTGACATACATCTATCTCACGGTACTGGCCCTGCCCCAGACCATAGGCCTGCTGCTGCCCTTCGCTGTTTTCGTCGCCGTCATCTATGCGCTCAACAGGCTGTACGTCGAGAACGAGCTTGTTGTCATGTGGGCTGCAGGCTTCAACCGCTGGGCCGTGGTGTGGCCCGTGCTTGCCGTCGCGCTCCTTGCGACCCTCGTCGCCTACGTCACCAACCTTGTGGTCATGCCGGCCGGCATGCGCGAGGTGAAGGACCGGGTGTTCGAAATCAGGGCAGACCTGGTAAACACGTTTGTTCGCGAGGGGGCCTTCACCAACCCGACCAACGGTCTGACGGTCTATGTGGCCGAGAACAACTCCAACGGAGACATCCGGGGCATCCTCGTGCACGACTCGCGCAACCCCAAGGGCGTCGCCACCTATATGGCTGAGCGCGGGCTGCTGGCCGATACGCAAGCCGGACCCAAGCTCATCATGTTCAGCGGAAACGTCCAATGGGTTGAGGGCGGGCCCGGAAAGCTGAAAGTCCTCAATTTCGAGAAATACACATTCGACCTGAGCCAGTTCGACAAGCGTCGCGACCAGAGCTCGCGCGAGGCCAGCGAGCGCTACCTCGACGAACTGCTCAACCCGGAGACAACAGTCCCAGAAAAATCGCGAAGAAAGTTCTTTGCCGAAGCCCATAATCGGCTGAGCGGCCCATTGTATTGCATCGTCTTTGCGCTGGTTGGGGTCTATGCGCTGGTAGGCGGCGATTTCAACCGCAGGGGCTATGGCGGACGGATCGCGCTGGCCTTTGGCGCAATGATCGGAATACGGCTTCCGGGCTTTGGTCTGCAGCTCCTCACCAACTCCACACCAGACGCAGCGCTGGCGATGTATCTGTGGCCAGCTCTTTGGATCGGCGCACTGCTCTTGCTGCTATCGATACCGCGCCTCGAATTACTGCGCGCCGGGACGAAGCCTCACACCGGAGCGCTGGCGTCACAATGAATCTCAGCTGGACATTGTTCCGTTACATCGCGCGGCAGTTCCTCACGTCGGTCGCCTTTGTTTTTCTCTTCTGCCTCACGCTGGCGTTTGTGATCAGCGTGGTTGAACTGCTCACGCGCATTTCAGGGCGTGACCCGGTTCCATTCAGCGTAGTTCTGTCAATGGCAGCCCTCAAACTGCCCAACCTCACCGAAAAGATGATGCCGTTCGCCGTCATGTTCGGTGCCATCTGGTGTTTTGCGCGGATGACCCGCAGCCAGGAACTCGTCGTGGCGCGCGCAGCCGGTGTCTCTGCCTGGCAGTTCCTCGCACCCGCATTGGCCTCGGCACTGGTGCTGGGGGCATTCATGACAACGGTCTACAACCCGATCGCGGCCAGCTTCATTGCCCGCTACGAAGTGCTGCAGGCGAGGTACATCGCTGGCCGCCCCTCCCTGCTCGCAGTTTCCAGGAACGGGTTGTGGCTCAGGCAGGGCGACCAGAAAGGACAGACTGTAATCCACGCTAAAACAGTGTCCAATAGCGGCCTGGAGTTGCAAGATGTCATTCTATTCATCTACGAGGCGAAGAATGAGTTCAAAGGACGAATCGATGCCACATCGGCGCGTCTACGCGCTGGGGTCTGGCGCCTCGAAAACGCCTGGGTGAGCGGTGTTGCCCAAAAAGCAACGTTTTATCCGACACTTGAGGTTAAAACGTCACTCACTCACAGCCAAATTCAAGAAAGCTTTGCAACCCCTGACACAATCGCGTTCTGGGACCTGCCACAGTTCATCCAGCAGGCAGAATCCGCGGGCTTTTCGGCGACCAGACACCGCCTCCACTACCACGCATTGCTTGCGGCCCCCCTGCTCTTGTGCGCTATGATCTTCATCGCGGCGGCGTTTTCACTCCGACTCGCGCGACTTGGGGGAGCAGCAAAGCTCATCGTATCCAGCGTTCTGTCTGGGTTCGTGCTCTATTTCTTCACGGATTTCGCCCGCGCATTGGGCGTATCCGGTGTGGTCCCTGTCGTGCTTGCAGCGTGGGCTCCGTCGACCACAGCTTTACTGCTGGGTATGGCGTATCTGTTTAACCAGGAGGATGGATGAAGGTCCCGGCTTGCCTCATCGCCCCCTTCTTATTGATTGTTGCGAGCGCACAGGACGTGCGCGCGGACGGCGGAGCCTTGGTGCTCGCCCTTACCCAATCCCCAGGCGCCGATCAGGGAACCTTGCCCAGCGCCAAAGAGGCGCCGGCCGAAAAGCCGCAGGAAGTGCTGATCCGTGCCGACAAGATGTCCTACGACACTAACACGAATATCGTGAGCGCCGAGGGCAACGTCGAGATCACTTACGGCGCCCGAACGCTGCTTGCAGAAAAACTGAGCTACAATCAAACCACCCGGATCGTGATCGCTGAAGGAAACGCTACAATCCGGGAAGCGAACGGGACCACACTGTCGGGAAACCGCTTCGAAATCACCGATGACATGCGAGACGGCATCATCGAGAGCCTGAACGTCGTGATCGCCAGCCGTGGCCGACTTGCTGCCGCCAAGGGTACCCGATCAGAGGGCAACGTGATGACCCTCGAGAAGGCCGTCTACACGACCTGTGAGCCTTGCAAGGATAACCCCCAGAAAGACCCGACTTGGCAGATCAAGGCATTTCGCATCGTCTATAATCAGGAGAAGGCGCGCGTCGAGTACGAAGACGCCTTCTTCGAGGTGTTCGGCGTCCCGGTCATCTACCTGCCCTATTTCTCGCACTCGGATCCTGAGGCGCCGAGGGAGTCGGGGTTCTTGATTCCGAATGTCGGTCACTCATCGGATCTCGGTTATTTTTTCGAGATCCCGTACTATTTTGCCTTGGACCCCAGCTACGATCTGGTAGTGGCCCCCGTATACACGGAGAACGACGGCCCCCTGTTGAAGTCTGAGTGGCGCCAGCGCACCCAGTCCGGGCTCTACGACTTCCAGGTCAGCGCCCGTTACGGCCGCCCCCGTGATGACGCCGGGTTCGAGTATGGCAGCGACACCCTGCAGGGCCATGTGTTTGGCAAAGGAAGGTTCCAGATCGATGATGTCTGGCGTTGGGGGTACGACGCCCAGCTGACATCGAATGACACCTATCTCAAGCGCTATGACATTTCCTCACTCGACAGGTTGGAGAACAATCTTTTTGTCGAGGGCATCAGAGGTCGGTCCTACGCGGCCGTGAATAGCTGGTATTTTCAGGGTCTGCGGGCGACGGATGACCCCGGAACCACACCTCTGGTCCTGCCTCTCGCCGAGGTTGAATATGTTCCGGATGACACCGTGCTCGGCGGGCGCGCCACTTTGAATGCCAGTGCACTCTACCTTCACAGGACCGAGGGCAGAGATACCGCGCGCTTGTCTGCGACGGGATCATGGAAGATGCCGTTGACGACTGAAGATGGCCACCTACTGACAGTTTTCGCGAACCTGCGAGGCGATCTCTACCACGTGGCCGACATGGCACCGGGAGCAGATTCGGAGACAGTGGGTCGTGCGCTCGCCTGGGGCGGATTCGAGTGGCGCTATCCATTGGTGCGCACGGATTGGGGCTGGAAACAGGTAGTTGAACCCATCGTGCAAGTCATCGCAGCGCCCAATGGTGGCAATCCGCCCGAGATCCCCAACGAGGACAGTGGCGCGTTCGAATTCGACGAGACCAACCTGTTCTCATTCAACAAGTTCCCGGGGCTGGATCGTTGGGAGACAGGCGCACGCATCAATGCGGGCTTCAGGGCAGCAGCTTACTTCGATGAAGGTTTCGTGGAAGCCATTGTAGGCGAAAGCTTCAGGTTTAACGAAGATGACGCGTTCACCCCAGAGTCGGGCTTGCGTGACCAGCAGTCTGACTTTGTCGGTCGATTGATTGTACAGCCGAACGGCGACATTCGGGTTGTGCATCGTTTCCGTATCAATCGCGACGACTTCACCTTTGAAAGAAACGAGATTTACGCCGAGGCATCCGATCCCCAAAGCTACCTTCTGCGAGCAGGCTATGTGCTTCTTGAGCCAGACCCCGCGCTCCCGGAGCAGCGCGAAGAAATCAATCTAATGGGATCGTTGAAAACCTTCGATAACATATGGTTCCGTGGATCTGGCCGCCGCGATCTCGCGGGCGACCGCATGATCGAGAGCAAGTTTGGCATCTTCTATGAAGATGATTGCGCCGAATTTGGCGTTGATTTCCGTCGCCGCTTCACACGTGATCGCGACATCGAGCCCGCAAGCTCTTTCCTCTTCACGTTCAGGTTGAAGGGCGTGAACTAGACCTAGCCTGAGGTGCACGATTGCTCTCGTGCCTGATGCTCCCGGCATTGAACAGCTGCCAGAAATCCTTATTGTGAGGCAGTTTTTCGAATACCCATGAGTCCATTAGCCTCGTGGGTCCACGCGCGATCCTAGAGAGAATTCATGTCGAGCCAGTTCCCAACGTTCGCGTCAATGGTGCGAGTCGCCCCGATAGCCCTTCTGCTCTTTACGGGGCTGATGACGGCGGGCGCTTCGATCTCTTCTGCTGCCGAGACCGGAACGCTTCGAGCTGCCGCTGTCGTCAATGATATTGTGATTTCAACCTATGATCTTGATCAACGTGTCAAGCTCTACATGGTGACGTCGGGCGGCGAGCAGAACGCAGAGACGGCGAAGCGGATGCGTCCCCAGATCCTTAGGCAACTGATCGACGAGCTTCTGCAACTGCAGGAAGCCCAGGAAAGCAAAGTCCAGGTCAAAGGCGAGGATCTGGACAAGAGTCTGAAACGCATCGCCCAGCAAAGCAACATTACAGTCGAACAGATTTACAAGACCCTCGACGACAACAAGATCGCTCGCTCGACCTTGCTGAACCAGATCAAGGCCGACATTGCATGGCAGCGACTCGTTCAAGGGCGTCTTGCGCCCCGTGTGACGATCTCAGACGAAGAGATCGACGCAGCCTTCCTGCAAGCGCAGGAGTCCTCGAAACAACCGCAATATCTGCTGTCCGAGATTTTCCTCGCCGTGGACGTACCCTCTGCAGAAGAGCAGGTACGACAGAACATGCAGAGCATAATCAATCAGTTGAGACAGGGATCGAATTTCCCTGCCCTCGCACGCCAGTTCAGCCAGTCGGCGACTGCCTCTTCAGGCGGGGATCTGGGATGGTTGATCCTCGGCGATTTGCCCGACCCTGTGGCTGCCAAAGTCAAAGCGATGCCAACCGGGACCATCACCGAACCGATCCGTGCACCTGGCGGGTTCTACCTGATGGCACTCAGACAAAAACGTCTTGCCGCCGGCGCAGCACCCCAAAAGTCGTCAGCCCCTCCGCCGGCCGCGCAACCCGAGCAGCGGATGAAACCCGTTGTCACACTCGGTCGGATTGCCATACCTGTTGCAAATAACGCCTCGAAGGCCAAGGAAGAGCAAGTCCGCACTGCGTCGATCGAGATTTATCGAAGTGTCAACGGTTGCGCGACAGCAGGACAGGTCGCGCGGGCGCGCGGAGCAACCTTCCAGATGGTCGGCGCGGTAACGGTAAAGGATCTTGCACCCCAGTTTGCTGATATTCTGCGCAAGACGCCAAATGGGCGCTCGACACCTCCACTGCGAAGCAACAAGGGCGTGGAGATGTATGTGATCTGCGAAGGCGGCATGCGACCCGCCGCCAACCCGGTCGCAGCGATGGAAGACAGCGAGAAGCCAGCGGCGGAAGTAAGCAAGGAAGAGATCGAAAACCGGCTCTTCAACCAGGAACTTTCAATGCTGTCACGACGCTACCTCCGTGACCTTCGACGCGACGCCACCATCGAGATCAAGGAGAACTGATCTCTAGATGCATCATCTGCGCCATCCGCTCGCACTTACCATGGGCGAGCCTTCGGGGATCGCTGGAGAGATCGTCGTAAAGGCCTGGAGGATGAACACAGGGGGACGCGTGCCCCCATTTGTGTACCTGGGCGACCCCGCCTGGCTTCGTGAAGAAGCCCGGCGCCTCAACGCGGATACACGCATCATCGAGATAGCCTCAGCTCCAGAAGCTCTGCAGCGTTTTTCAGAGGGCATCCCGGTCCTTCCCATTGGCCTGAAGGAGACGCCCGAACACGGCAAGCCCACGGCGTCAAATGCTGGGGCTGTTATCGAGTCGATCCGGCTCGCATGCGAGCTCACCACGAAGGGCTCTTTCTCGGCAGTTGTCACAAATCCAGTCCAAAAATCCATCCTCTACGGCGCCGGCTTTCGGTTCCCCGGTCATACGGAATATCTCGCCCAGCTGACAGGTGCCTCACGCGTGGTCATGATGCTGTCGGTCGAGGGCCTTCGGGTTGTTCCAGTCACCATCCACTTGCCGCTCGCCCTCGCCATCGCAGCGCTGAACGCTGACGCCATCGTCGAGACATGCACCGTGCTCGCACTTTCGTTGCGACAAGACATCGGACTTGCTTCACCACGTATCGCCGTCGCAGCGCTCAACCCCCATGCCGGCGAAGACGGGGCACTGGGACGTGAGGAAATCGATATCATCGGGCCGGCCGTCAGTCGGCTGCAGGCGCAGGGTCTAGACGTCACGGGCCCATTGCCAGCCGACACACTCTTCCACCCACAGGCCAGGGCGCGGTTCGATGCAGTGGTGTGCATGTATCACGATCAGGCCCTCATCCCGCTGAAGACCATAGACTTTCACCGAGGGGTCAACTCGACGCTCGGGCTCCCCATCGTGCGCACATCACCAGATCATGGAACAGCGCTCGACATTGCAGGCAAAGGCGTGGCTGACCCGTCCAGCCTTGTTGCCGCACTCAGCCTTGCTGCCGATATGGCCGCTCGGCGGGCGGACAATGCATCGTGAAGCTCGACGACTTACCGCCCCTTCGAGACGTCATTGCCGCACTTGGGCTGTCGGCGCGGAAATCTCTTGGCCAGAACTTCCTGCTTGACCTCAACCTGACGCGAAGGATCGCCCGGGAAGCAGGGCCCATCGCCGGCAAGGTTGTACTTGAGATCGGTCCTGGTCCAGGGGGCCTTACCCGAGCGTTGCTCCTGGAGGGCGCTACGAAAGTCATAACCATCGAACGTGACGAGCGGTGCCTGCCGGCTCTCGAGGCGATCGCGGCCGCCTCCAACGGTCGACTGGCAATCCACCTCGGCGATGCCCTGACCATTGACGAGCCAACACTTCTGGGCAGCACCGAGGCACACGTCGTTGCAAACCTGCCATACAATGTCGGCACCGCTCTGTTGATCAAATGGCTAACGCTCAGGCGATGGCCACCTTGGTTCAAGAGCCTGACACTGATGTTTCAGCGCGAGGTGGCCGAGCGCATTGTGGCCACGCCGAAGAGCAACGCATATGGCCGCCTGTCGGTCATCAGTCAGTGGCGAACGCGGCCGCGCATTCTGTTCGATGTCAACCGGAGCGCATTTACGCCCGCACCAAGCGTCACCTCATCGGTCGTTAGGCTCGACTTGCTGGCGGAACCGCGTGGCGCCGCCGACGTTGCGCTGCTGGAGACAGTAACCGCAGCTGCCTTTGGGCAGCGACGAAAGATGCTGCGTTCGAGCCTGCGCGCTCTGGGCCCTTTCAGCGATGCCGCGCTTGCAGAGGCCGGCATTGATCCGACACTGCGTGCCGAAGACGTCTCAGTCGAGGGATTTGCAGCGCTTGCACGCGCCTTCGCGCGTTACGTGGCCGACAGCAGGGTCCTGACAAAAACAGACAATCCTGTCTGACGCGTGCGTCGGGAGCGCTCGGCCTCGACGATGGTGACCAGACGTTGCTCGGCAGCCTCAAGGTCTTCATTCACGATGACGTAGTCATACTCGGCCCAATGGCTGATCTCGGCATTGGCTTGCGCCATACGGCGCGCCACGACTTCGGGCTTGTCCTGTCCCCGTGACGAAAGGCGGCTCTCCAGCTCGGCTCGGGACGGCGGAAGGATAAAGACACTGACGACATCCTCCCGAGCCTTCTCCTTCAGCTGTTGCGTGCCCTGCCAATCGATATCGAAGAGAACATCGCGACCCTCTTGCAGGGTCCTTTCAACGGGCCCGCGGGGTGTGCCGTAGAAATTGCCGAACACTGTCGCATGTTCGAGCAGGTCGCCACGGCGCACATGCTCCTCGAACTGGGATGTTGACACGAAGTGATAGTCAACACCCTCCACCTCGGCTGGCCTGCGATCGCGCGTGGTTACGGAAACCGACATGCTGATGCCGCTGTCCCGCTGCAAGAGCCGACGTGCAAGCGTGGTCTTGCCTGCGCCCGAAGGCGAAGACAAGACCAGCATCATTCCGCGGCGTTCAATCCCTGGCCCCATGGCTACTCCACGTTCTGGACCTGCTCACGAAACTGGTCGATCGTGGCCTTCATCTCAAGTCCAATACGCGTCAGTTGGACATCGGACGATTTCGAACAAAGCGTATTTGCCTCGCGGTTGAGCTCCTGGGCAAGGAAGTCCAGGCGCCTGCCCTGAGCGCCACGCGCAGCCAGCAATTCATTTGCCTGCGCGATGTGCGACTTCAGGCGGTCCAGTTCCTCGCGAATGTCCGCCTTGACAAGAAGCATCGCCACTTCCTGAGCAACCCGATCGAGGGTGACCGTTGCCTGGTTTCCTTCGAGCATGGCGAGTGAGGCCTTGAGACGCGCCTGCAGCTGTACGGGCTGAGCAAGCATCGCCGTTGTGGCCTGCCCATGAAGGTCAGCCAGCGCCGCAATCTGGGCTCTCATGAAGGCGCCCAGACGTTCACCTTCCTCGCATCGTGACTTCTGGAGAGCATCTACGGCCTGCGTGAAGCTTGAAAGAATCGCTGCATCGCGCGCAGCCAGCTCGGCCTCGGATAACTCCTGTTGTTGCACCTCCAGCACCCCTCGCAGCGCCAGAACACCATCAAGGCGGGGAGGCTCCGCACGGACTCGTCCCTCCAGGGAATTGAGAACGGCAAGCACTTGGCCCAGGGCTTCCTCATTCACCCGCACCACCCCACGGGCAGGCCCCGCATCGACAGTCAGTGCAGCCGTCATGGAGCCGCGGGTTACACGCTCTGCTGCAAGCACGCGTACCGGCTGCTCGAGCCCTTCGAAGCCCTCGGGGAGGCGGACGCGCAAATCCAGTCCGCGAGCGTTCACGCTGCGAATTTCCCAGTGCCAGCGCCAGGCGCCTTGCGCACCCTGGGCTCGCGCAAAACCGGTCATGCTCGCAAGGGGCATCTCGTCACTTTCTCATCTGCTTCCGCCACACACACCAGCGTGTCATGCACACCAGGTCCAGTAGCCCCGCCGTCATGGCGCTCCGGTGGAGCCATTGGCAGGGGCTGAAGCGCGCTCACGCTCGATCCGACGCCAGTTCTCCACGTTTCGCTCGTGCTCTGCAAGGGTGGCCGCGAACACATGACCGCCTGTACCGTCCGCCACGAAGAACAGCGCGTCAGTCTCGGCAGGATTGAGCACGGCAGCGATCGACTCGCGCCCCGGATTCGCAATCGGTGTCGGCGGCAGGCCATTGATCACATAGGTGTTGTAAGGCGTCGGCTTTTCGATTTCGCTTTTCCGAATGCCGCGCCCGAGAGGCACTCCCTTTGTCAGGCCATAAATGATCGTGGGATCCGACTGAAGCTTCATGCCTCTGCGCAGGCGATTGATGAACACGCCGGCCACCATCGGGCGTTCGCTGGCAACGCCGGTTTCCTTCTCCACGATCGAGGCGAGAATGACCGCCTCCTGCTTCGTTGCGATAGGCAGGTCGGGCGCGCGGCCGGGCCACAACTCGTCGAGGACGGCGTCGTGATCCCTCTCCATGCGTTCGATCAGTTCGTCACGCGGCATGCCACGATTGAAGCTGTAGGTCTCGGGAAGCAAGTCTCCCTCTGCAGGCGCACGCGTGATCTCACCGGCGAGGGACGGGTGCTTCATGACCAGCGCCAGAGCCATGGCCGTCGTTAGACCTTCAGGGAGGGTCAGCTTGTGCTGGATCGACTTGCCCTCGATCAGGATCTCCATGATCTGGCGCGGGGAGGCACCGGACGGGATGGCATACTCGCCAGCTTTCAACTGCCCCGCCTTGCCGCTCAGAACCACGCCCGCAGAGAAGACCATGCTGCTATCGACAACCCCGGCACCCTCGAGAGTTTCAGCAATGCGGCTCAAACCAGTACCACGCGACAGCACAACAACTGTTTCCATCGTCCCGAAGGCTGCCGGAGGACCGGGCGAATTGAACCAACTCACGACAGCCCAGGCGCCAAAGCCCGCACCAACGATCGTCAGTCCCAGAAGGAACAGAAATGCGCGCACAAGAAACCGCACAGGGTATGCCCCTTTTGAAGTTACACCGCGATGATTGTTAACTAATGCGGGGGCTGCGTCAAAATCAGAGTGGCATTCGTTCCGCCAAACCCGAAGGAATTTGAGAGAGCCGCCTTGACCTCCCGCTTTTTCGCCTTGTGTGGCACCAAGTCGATCTTGGTTTCAACCGATGGGTTATCAAGGTTCAGTGTCGGGGGACAAATCTGATCGCGCAGGGCAAGGATGCTGAAGATCGCTTCCACCGCTCCGGCGGCGCCAAGAAGGTGACCGATGGATGACTTCGTCGACGACATCGACACCCGTTCGGCGGCATTTCCAAACAGTCGTTCGACAGCTCGCAGTTCGATTTCATCGCCCAACGGTGTCGATGTTCCATGGGCATTCACATAATCGATATCGGCCGGCATCAAGCCAGCACGCTTCAGGGCCATCTGCATCGACCTGAACCCGCCGTCGCCATCTTCGGCCGGCGCAGTGATGTGGTGGGCGTCGCCCGACATCCCATAGCCCTTGACCTCGGCATAAATCCGCGCACCCCGGCGTCGCGCATGCTCCAGCTCTTCAAGGATGACCACCCCCGAGCCCTCGCCCATGACAAAACCGTCGCGGTCCTTGTCATAGGGCCTGGAACCGCGATGAGGTTCGTCATTGAAGCCCGTCGAAAGCGCCCTGCATGCAGCAAACCCAGCGATGCCGATCCTTGAAATGGCAGCCTCCGTGCCTCCTGCAACCATGATATCGGCATCATCAAGCGCCACCATGCGCGCTGCATCGCCTATCGCGTGGGCACCACTTGAACAGGCTGTGACAACCGCATGATTCGGACCCTTGAGCCCGTGCTTGATCGATATGTATCCCGACGCCAGGTTGATCAGTCGACCCGGGATGAAAAAGGGGCTGATCTTCCGCGGCCCCTTTTCGTGCAGCGTGATTGAGGTCTCGGCGATGCCTGGCAAGCCGCCGATGCCGGAGCCAATCATCACACCCGCCCGGGTCTTTTGCTCCTCGGTCTCCAGACGCATGCCAGAGTCCGCGATAGCCTGGGTGGCCGCAGCCATCGCGAAGACAATGAAATCGTCGACCCGACGATTTTCCTTGGGATCCATCCATTTATCGGCGTCAAATGTCCCGTCCGACCCATCGCCCCGTCTGACATTGGCGGCAATGCGAGCCGGCAAGTCTGCCGTCTCGAAAGTCGCTATCTTTCGGGCACCGGACTCACCCTTGAGCAAACGGGACCACGTTTCCTCGACACCACAGGCGAGGGGCGAAACCATTCCAAGTCCGGTAACGACAACCCTGCGCATGGTCTCTCCGGCTTTGAGCTACGGGAAAACAGGCGCCGCCAGCTCAGGCTGCCGCCTTTTCCTTGATGAACTTCACGGCATCACCGACGGTCACGATCGACTCGGCGGCATCGTCCGGGATTTCCACGTTGAACTCTTCCTCGAAGGCCATAACCAACTCGACCGTGTCCAAGCTGTCCGCGCCCAGATCGTCAATGAAACTGGCATTCTCTGTGACCTTGTCGGCATCAACATTGAGATGCTCGATGACGATCTTCTTCACGCGGTCGGCGATATCGCTCATTTTATTGTCCTTACAAGAAATTGGTATCCCGGAATGGGTACCCCTAAGGTCCTGCAGAGAAAAGAGACTCTCCCGGCGAATTTGCGGCTTGGTAACACACCTCCCTTCGGCTTGCCAACAGGCAGCCTGAGAAGGTTAACCCCTTCAAATCATGGCCATTCCGCCGTTCACATGCAGTGTTTGTCCGGTGACGTAGGCGGCCTCGTCACTGGCGAGGTAGGCAACGGCAGCACCAATGTCCCTGCCCGCGCCCAACCGGCCAGCCGGGATTTTCCCCATGATTACCTCGCGTTGCTGGTCGTTCAGCACATCAGTCATCGGCGACCTGATGAAGCCCGGGGCAACGCAATTCACGGTGATGTTGCGGGATGCCACCTCCTGGGCGAGCGACTTCGACATACCGATAAGTCCGGCCTTGGTCGCAGCATAGTTGCCCTGCCCCGGATTTCCCGTGACACCGACAACAGACGTGATGGAGATGATGCGCCCCCATCGCTTCTTCATCATCGGCTTGAGAACGCCGCGCGCCAGATGGAAACTTGCCGTCAGGTTGACGCGGATCACCTGGTCCCATTCCTCGTCTTTCATCCGCATGAACAAGTTGTCGCGCGTAATGCCCGCGTTCGACACGAGGATGTCCAGGCCACCCATCAACCCCTCGGCGACCTTTGGCAACTCGTCCACCTGCGCCATGTCCGACAGGTTGCACACCGCGACATGGGAACGGCCTCCAAGTTCGACTTTTAGCGCATCGAGCGCATCGGCACGCGTGCCAGTCAAAGTCACGATCGCCCCGCGCTCGTGGAGCGTGCGCGCGATGTCGCTGCCAATGCCACCACTCGCCCCCGTCACCAACGCGCATTTTCCTGTCAGGTCGAACATGATGCGATTTCCTCCAGTCCTCAGAGTGTTTTCAGAAAGGCCTCGATATCCTGCGGTGTCTCTACCGAGGCCGTCGCGAGATCCTTGTCGATCCGCTTGGCCATCGTGCTGAGAACCTTTCCGGCACCCACCTCGACCACGCTGGAAATGCCGCGATCGCGCAGCCCCGCAATGGTTTCACGCCATCGAACCCGACCTGTTACCTGCTCGACAAGCAGGCGCCTGATCGCGGCGGGATCACTCTGTGGTGTCACCGAAACATTCGAGATCACGGGAACGCGCGGCGGTCGCATCGTGACCCTCTCGAGCGCCTCTTCCATTTCCCTGGCCGCGGGCGCCATCAAGGGCGAATGGAAGGGAGCGCTGACGGGCAGCATCATGGCGCGCTTGATGCCTTTGGCCTTGGCGATTTCTGCCGCTCGCTCAATGGCAGCCTTGTGACCCGAGATCACGACTTGGCCCGGTGCGTTGTCATTGGCCACCACGCAGACCTCAGCCCCCTGGCTTGCCTCCTGTGCGACCTGCTCAGCCTGGTCAAGCTCGGCCCCGAGCAAGGCTGCCATCGCGCCTTGCCCGACGGGAACGGCACGCTGCATCGCAAGGCCACGCGCCTTGAGAAGACGAGCGGCATCGGCAACTGAAAACGTCCCGGCTGCGGCCAGTGCGGAGTACTCACCCAGCGAATGGCCGGCCGCAAGCGTAACATGCCGGCCCCACTGAAGTTTTCCATCGACCTCAAGGATACGTGTGATCGCAAGGCTGACAGCCATCAACGCCGGCTGCGCATTCTCCGTGAGGGTGAGGTCTGCCTCAGGGCCCTGCCACATGAGACGGGAAAGCGGCTGCTTCAAAGCCTCATCCACCTCCTCGAACAGCTCCCGCGCAACAGGAAAGGCCTGTGACAGGGCCAGCCCCATGCCGATGGCTTGGCTGCCCTGTCCTGGGAAAGTGAATGCACGGCTCATGGCCACCTCTGTTCGTGCCGGGTTCGACGGGGACTGAAAGCGTCTCACCGCTACCAAGTCAAGCTCAGCGGACCATGTCCATATTGGTGCGCCATGACTGGGTCACACCAATCCCCAGAAGGAACGCCAGTGTGACGCTCACCGCCGGGATCTGTAGGCTGAAACCCGCGATAGCTTGCACGGATCCTGCCATCACGGCCGCAACCGCAATCGTTGAGTAGACCCGGTCTCTCTTTCGCCTTAGGGCACCCACCCAGCAAAATGCGGTGAGCAACAGGGGCGTCGCGAGAAAGGCGAGCCCCGCCGGTATTCCAAGGTCGGCCATTGCCTCAAGAGGCTCGTTATTCGCTTCCTGCACGATACGCGCGGTTGGTTCTTGCGCATGAAGGGGGATGTAGACCTCGAGGGCACCGAAGCCCTGGCCACGCAAGGGCGCTGCCATCATGGCGTCGAGCGTCGCACGCGCAATGGACTGTCGGCTGCTGGATGACAGCTCGACCGGACCGAACCTCTCCTGCAGCGACGTGCTTCCAGCCACGAGCGCGACGCCCAGAACCGTGAAGACGAGTGCTACGACAGCGCGCTGCCCGCGCGCCTCGGCCTCATCGACGGCCGGACCACTGGCAAGCGTCACCGCGAGGGCCAGCAGGCCAGCCGCGAGGCTCGCGATAGCGAGCCCGGATTGCGTCAGGACCGTTGCCACCAGAAGGCCGATGCCCGCCAGAAGCAGCAGGGCATCGACGCTGAGTAAACGTTGCATCAGCGACATCAATGCAGCCATGGCACCTCTGTCCCAGATGCCCGACAGACGAAGCCGTTCGGCAAAGCTGCCAACGGCCGCCAGAGTTGCAAGAGCCAGGTAAGCAGCGAAGTGATCAGCGTTGACGAAAGGTCCCGTCAGCATTCCCGTCTGTGGCCGCACTTCAGACAAGAAAAGCGACTGCGGGTCCAGACCGGAGAGGTGTCCGGCGACCGCCATGAACACATGGACGACCGCTATGGCAACCACCGCTGCGATGGCGACCTCCGCCCTCTGCCTGTCACGACACAGGTTGAAGGCCAGCAGGAAAGCCATGACGGGCACGATGGCCGCAAGCATCGCCTGCCGCGACAGATCTGGCGCAATCGAAACATAAGCGCCGGGCGACGCCTCCAGAGTACGTCCGGCAGTCCCCCAGACAGGGTGTGCCAGCGCCGAAAAGCTCAGCCCCGTTGCACTTTCCAGCATCACCAGGTCAACCGATTGCAGCGTCGCCCAGCCCAAGGCAATGCCGATACAGAGGGCCGGCCACCTCAGCGACCTGATATGCGGCGTCTGGGAAACAAGACCGCTCATCGCCAGGCCAGACCAGGCAAGCAGCACGACACCAAGACCTGTCGCCAGCACCAGCTCGGCCCATGTTCGGTTCGCGCCATACGCAAACGGCATCCACGCCAGCAGCCCCAGCAAAGGTACGAGAAGCAGATTTTCCGGCTTGCGCCAGCGATCCATGGCTGAGGTCCCCCTCATGGACTGGCGTGGACAGGCCGCTTGACACGGACAAGCCTCGATCCACCAATGCTGCAACCGCAGGATTGATGCCACGGATGAGCGACCGGATTGCAGTGATCGGACTTGGCTATGTCGGCCTGCCTGTTGCACTGGCCTTTGCAAAACACTTCCCGGGAACCATCGGTTTCGACACGGATCCCGACCGGGTGACGGCACTGCAGCGCGCGGACGACTGGACCGGCGAAACAGATCCGCAAACTCTCGCCGCCTCTGAACTCGAACTCACGCATGATCCCGCCCGCCTGAAAGAGGCCAATGTCCTCGTCGTCTGCGTACCCACACCCATCGACACCCAGAAGCGACCCTATCTCGAACCAATCCGCCAGGCATCAGCGCTGGTCGGCCAGTCGCTCAAGAGCGGTTCGATCGTGGTCTACGAATCGACTGTCTACCCGGGCCTCACAGAGGAGTTTTGCGTACCCATTCTCGAAAAGGAATCCGGTCTTCGCTTCGGAACGGATTTTTTTGTCGGTTATTCACCGGAGAGAATAAATCCTGGTGACCGCGCGCATGGACTTGCACAAAATACCAAGGTGGTGTCTGCGTGCGATGCGTCAACGGTTGCAACCCTTGCGCGGCTCTATGGGACGATCATACCGGCAGGCGTGCATGTGGCGCCATCGATCCGCGTCGCTGAAACAGCAAAGGTGCTGGAAAACACGCAGCGCGACCTGAACATCGCACTCATGAACGAGCTTGCAATGATATGTGACCGACTGGGCATCCGGACGGCAGATGTCCTGGAGGCTGCGCGAACCAAGTGGAACTTCCTGCCATTCTCGCCAGGGTTGGTTGGAGGGCATTGTATCGGCGTGGATCCCTATTACTTGACCACCAAGGCCGAAGCGCTGGGCTACAAGCCCGACGTCATCCTTGCAGGCCGGCGCATCAATGACGGAGTAGGAGCGTTTGTCGCCCGCAAGGCGTTACAGCTCTTGGACCAGAAGGGCATACCATTCGAAAAAGCGCGCGTCGCAATCTTGGGCTTGGCCTTCAAGGAAAACATTCGCGACATCCGCAACAGTCGCGTCCCCGATATACTGCAAACCCTCAGGGAAAACGGCGTCAGCGCCAGCATCAGCGATCCACTGGCCGATCCCGTTCATGCGCGACGGGCATATGGACTTTGCCTCTCGGCCGAACCGACGCGATCCAGTGTGGACGTGCTGATCCTTGCAGTACCGCACAGGATCTTTGTGGAACGCATCGACGAACTGGCGATGGCGCTCAAGCCCGATGGCATCTTCATCGACATCAAGTCGGTGGTGTCCCAGGCCCGCCTGCCACGCGGGTGCACCTACTGGAGCCTGTAGGACGCCTGACAGGTGTTTACGCGCACCCCGGCATGAGCTAGAGCCTGTCGCAAGCCAACCGGGAAGAGGTTCGTTCAATGCAGGTCCTGCTGACCGGCGCCGCCGGCTTCATCGGCTATCACGTGGCCGAAGCCCTGCTCGCCCGAGGCGAACGCGTCATCGGCATCGATAACCTGAACGCTTATTATGCGGTCCAGCTCAAGCGTGACAGGCTGGCAGCCCTCTCAGGCAAGGTCGGGTTCGACTTCGTCGAGGCGGACGTCTCGGACAGGCAGGCGATGGAACGCCTGGCACGCGCGAACCCGGGCATCACGCATGTCGTGCATCTCGCCGCGCAGGCCGGCGTACGCCATTCGCTCGTCGATCCCTACACCTACATCACGTCAAATGTGATGGGTCAGGTCGTCATGCTCGAGACGGCAAGGCTCCTGCCGAAACTCGAGCACTTTGTGTATGCGAGCTCTTCCTCCGTCTACGGAGGAAATACAAAGCTGCCCTTTTCCGTCGATGACGAAACGGAGCGCCCCAACTCGCTCTATGCCGCCACAAAGAAGGCCGACGAACTGATCGGTCACACCTACGCTCACCTTTATGCGATACCGTCAACCGGACTGCGTTTCTTCACCGTCTACGGTCCCTGGGGCAGACCGGACATGGCCGCATTCCTGTTCACCGATGCGATCATGAAGGGCCAGCCCATCCGGGTTTTCAACGACGGGAACATGTGGCGGGACTTCACCTATATCGACGATATCGTCGCCGGCATCCTCGCTGCCATCACGCGCAGGCCCCAGACCCAGCCGCCTCATACCGTTTACAACCTCGGCAACCATCGCTCGGAGAAACTGACCGACTTCATCGCCGAGATCGAGCGCGCCCTGAACCGCAAGGCAAGCATCCACTTCGAACCGATGCAACCCGGCGATGTCGAGCGGACCTGCGCAGACATCGAAACCTCCCGGCGTGACCTCGGCTTCGAGCCAGCAATACCGATTAGCCAAGGCGTTCCACTGTTCGTCGACTGGTACCGGCGCTACTACGGGATCTGATCACGCCGGTTGTGCACCGGCCCTGCCCGCCTCCACCATGAACGAGGCCAGGGTCCTGCCACCAGAGACCGGCGCGCGGACCGTGTCCACGACACGCAGATTGACGGCCATGCCCTTGGCATCCGCGCGGCACAACACGTAGCCACGGTGCCGGCTTTCAAAAAATTTCACATGCGGATTGGCAGGCAGCAGACTTGCGAACTGGTCGTAGGAAACACCCGCCGACGAGATGGATGTGCCCACAAGTTCCGTCGCCACCACGCGGCTGTCTTCCCGCGCGAAGTCTTCGCGTACATCATTGACCCAGAACGAGTGTATGTCACCGGTGACAAACACGACATTCGACGCCCGGCCGCGGGCGAGCGTCGAGACGAGGCGCTGGCGCGCCGAGGGATAGCCGTTCCAGTCATCCGTCCAGTGCCCCTCATCGCCGTTCGGGGCTTTCTGCTTGATGCGTGAAAACATTTCTCCGTTGCCGATGATGTTCCATCGCGCAGACGAACGTGACAGGGCACTGCTCAACCAGCGCTCCTGGTCGCGCCCCAGCATGGTTCGGCTGTCTTCGAACAGTTCCGGACACTGCTTGACAGAGACGACTTGCCCGCCCCCATCCTCCGGGATGCGGCAGGCGGCTGGCGAGCGGTACTGCCGGTTGTCGATCATCGCGACCTGCATAAGGTCGCCAAACTGAGAACGCTGGTAGAGCTGCATGCCGCTCTCATCCGGCAAGGCCACGCGCCGCAAGGGCATGTTTTCATAGTAAGCCTGGTAAGCCGCAGCCCGGCGCTTCACGAAGTCTTCAGGCTTCTGGTAATCCTCGCTCTCGAGGCCCTGGTAGTCGTTGTCGACCTCGTGATCGTCCCACGTGACAAGCCAGGGCGTGCGGGCGTGCGCGCGCTGCAGGGCTGCGTCCGACTTGTAGATGGCATGGCGGTTTCGATAGTCGTCGAGCGAAAGCGGTTCGCGCCCCTCGTGCCGTCGCACGGTGTCACCCCAGGAAGATTCATAGATGTAGTCGCCCAGATGGATGACGAGGTCTGGTTCGTCACCGGCCATCAGATCGTAGGGCGTGAAATACCCCTGCTCGTAATGCTGGCACGAGGCAAAGGCGAAACTGAAGCGGTCGAGGGGCGAACCGAACACCGGCGCCGTCCATGTCTGGCCCGTGGGGCTGGCGTCACCTCGCGGCAGGCGGAAGCGATACCAATAGGGCCTGCCCGCCGGCAGCCCGCGCAATTCGACATGGACCGAATTTCCCAGCGTCGGCAGGGACTGCGTGACACCGGACTGAACGATGTTGCGCATGGCTGCATCGGACGCCACTTCCCAAACGACGTCGACAGCGTCGTGGGGCCTCTCGGTCACCAGGCCGTTAAGGGTCGTTCGGGTCCAGATGACGAAGCCATCCGAGACCGGATCACCGCTGGCAACACCCAGCCCGAACGGGTTGGTCGTGATGCGCAGGCGCGAGGGAGCTGCACTGACAGAACCCGCCATCAAGGCGGCTGTCACGGCTGACCCCGCCGCAACCAGCGCCCGCGCCATGAGCTGGCGTCGCGTGTGCGAAAAATTCCCCATTTGCTTGTGTCCCCCGAAAATACTTCGCTCAACGAGCGATCCCGCCCGATCACTCTCCGTGAATTTCGAGTGTGCGAGAAGCACCTGCGCAAAATTTCAGCAAAGCGTCACAAACTGTGTCGCCCGGGTAACCCATCCGCAACGATCTGTTTCAGTGAGGCGATTTTCTGCGGCCTAGCGCCGGGATTACGCCCTTTGGTCACACGGGTGTCATGTTGTCTTCACACGCAAATGTTGTTCTCCTGACGTTGAGCAAAAGGTGCGGATCGCACCGTTTGCATGGGGGGCTTCAGTTTCGCTGGTGCGCGTTCTCGCGTTCCTGAAGGCTCCTGTTTTTGGGGTTTCGCGACCGGCCTCCCGCCGGCGTTTTAAAATTGAGGGGTCAATTTATGAGAATGTCACGCTTGCTGGGCGGCGTCGCCGCCTCTGCGCTTCTGGTCGGACTTTCTGGTCCTGCCTTTGCCCAGTCCACGGGTACGCAAGAAGTCGAAAAGATCACCGTCACCGGCGAGCGTGATGGCAAGGGCGGG